>JAEUJM010000019.1 GCA_016794585.1 Acidimicrobiales bacterium | reverse complement strand
GATCCGGATCCGTCTCAAGGCGTACGACCACGAGATCATCGATCAGTCGACGAAGAAGATCGTCGAGACCGTGCTGCGTACGCAGGCCGACATCCGGGGCCCGATCCCGCTGCCGACCGACAAGCACCGCTACACGGTGATCCGCTCCCCGCACAAGGACAAGGACTCCCGCGAGCACTTCGAGATGCGCATCCACAAGCGCCTGCTCGACATCCTCGATCCCTCGCCCAAGACGGTCGACTCGCTCCAGCGTCTCGACCTCCCGGCCGGCGTGGACATCGAGATCAAGATCCAGAACGCCTAGTCAGCGTTTCTCTCTCGGCGGTGGGACCTCGGCCTGCGGGCCGGCGGGTCCTGCCGCCGAGTTCCGTTTCGGGCCATGCTCGCTCGTCCCTCGCTGCGCGTGGCCCGAAGCCGTCTCGGCGTCACCCCCCGGCCCTCCGGCCGAGCCCTGGCGGCCTGCGGGCCGACCGCTGACCGGAACCTGATGGGTCAAGGGGCGACCGCTCGGCTGGATGAGCTCTGCGGTGCCGTTCGTGCGTTTCTGCTGAGACACCCTCGTACCGGGGTCACCCCTTCCCCGCCGGCCGAGGCTGGCGACCACCGGGCCGTTCGCTCGCTCGATCCGCGGTGGCGCCTGCGCGGCCGCTGCACTACTTGCGCCCTCGAAGCGTCTCGGGAAGCGGTCGTCGGAGGGCGGTCGGTAGCGTGGCGGGCGTGCGGGACCAGCAGCGACGACGGCTTCGATTGGTCGTTTCGCCGCTGGTCGCCGTCACTCTCGTCTTCATCGTCGACGGCCTCCGCAACGGGCGGTCATTGGCGCAGGTCGCGGGCTTCGTCGGGCTCGAGGTCGCCCTCGCCGCCGTGATCTGGTTGATCGTCTGGGAGGCGACGACGCCGGACGGCCAGTCTCGGGGGACGGACCGCTCGGATCAGTGAGCTTCACTGCAGCCTGCCCGAGTGGTGCGGTCAGAGCGTCGACGGTGGCTCGTCGGTCAGGCTCCTCCAGTTCCAGAGCTCCATGAGGCCGAAGACGACGATGAGCGATGCACCGATGAGTACCGCCGTCGCGGCCCAGCCGCCCGTCACGCCCGCCAGCCGGCTGAGCATGACGACGAGAAAGCCGAGGACGGTCAGCAGGCGGCCGCGGTGGTAGGCGTCTGATCGCGTGCCGCCGAACATACGGGTGGCGAGGCGCCGGTCGGGCATCAGCGGGTGGCGAGGATGGCGACGGCGAGGACGAGGGTCTGGAGGGTCAGCGCCACCGCGAAGCAGGTGAGGAAACGACGCTGGGCGGCGGCGAGGTGAGCTTCGAGGCGAGCTTCGAACTGGGTGCAGGCAGCGTCGAAGCGATCACCGGGCCGGTACGGCGCCCTCGGTGCCGACGTGCTCGTCATCGGAGGGTGAGGATGACGGTGATCAGGACAGCGCTGAGGCTCATCACCGTTCCAGTGAGGGCGGCGTTGGTCTGACGGGCGCGGGACTCGATGACGCTGGTCAGGCGGTGCTCAAGGGCGTCCATGCGGAGCTGGATGCGCTCCTCGACCTGGTCGAGGTCGGCCTTGGTGGCGACGTCGCCCCAACCCATCGGGGGGAGGTGCTCCGTCAGGGTCTCGGCTCGGGATGGGCCCATGAGCTCGACCAACCTCTCGTGCAGTTCGTGACGGGTGCGTTCGGTGACGAACATCGGGGGAACCTCCAGGCAAGTGAGAGATCTGGAGGGGGAAGCGATCCCAGAGTAGTGCTGGGGTGTGACGACTCGCGGCGGCGGTTTCGTCGCGTCGCTAGCGTGACCGCATGGGGGAGATGAGCGGGGAAGCGCTGGTCGACGCGATCGAGGGGGCGTCGGGGCGGCATCCCGGGAAACGGCGGGCGCACGCCACCGGGATCGTGGCGACGGGGACGTTCACGGCCACGCCGGCGGCTGCGGACTTGTGCACCGCGGTGGCGATGCAGGGTGGTGCGGTGCCGGCCACGGTGCGGTTCTCGAACGGCACGGGGAATCCCGCCACCCGCGACGACGACCAGGACGGGCGGGGGATCGCCCTCAAGCTGCGGGCCGACGGGGACCCGGCGTGGGACCTGATCGGGCTGTCGCTCCCGCAGTTCTTCGTGCGCACGCCCGAGGACTTCGTCGCCTTCGTTGCCGCCCGCACCCCCGATCCGGCCACCGGCGAGCTCGACATGGCCAAGGTCGGCGCCTTCCTCGATGCGCACCCGGAGGCGCTCGGCGCCGCCGGCGCGGCCATCGCGGCGCCGATCCCGGCCAGCTACGCCCAGGTCCGCTACCACGGCATCCACTCCTTCTTCTGGACCGGGCCCGACGGCGCCCGGCGGGCGGTGCGCTACGAATGGGTGCCCGACGCGGGCGAGGCCGCGGTCGATCCGGACGAGTCCGGCCGACCGCCCGACCACCTGCGGCGGGAGCTGGCCGAGCGGCTCGCCGCCGGCCCGGCGTCGTTCGCCCTGTGGGTCGTGCTCGCCGGAGAGGGCGACGCGGTCGACGACCCGACCGACCGTTGGCCCGACGAGCGCGAGCGTGTCGAGGTCGGCCGGCTCGAGCTCACCGCGCTCGGCCCGGCCGACGCCGAGGACACCTTGATCTTCGATCCGGTGAACGTGCCCCCGGGCGTCGAGTGCTCGGCCGACCCGTTGCTCGCCGCCCGCTCCCGGGCCTACGGCGTCTCCTACGCGCGCCGCACCGCCGACCTCTGACCCGGGCGGCGGACCGCCACCCCGTTCTGGTGTGGAGTTGGCAACGCAGGTGTGGCCAGGGCGGTGCCAGAAGCGGAGACCTTTCGTTCTGGTAGTGAGTTGGCGACGCAGGTGTTGCAGACCACGTACCAGAACGAAGCGGGGGGCCGATGGCGGCTCAGGCGTCGGCGGGCGGGTGGAAGTCGCTGTGGAGTCGGGTGAGGCGGGAGGTGGCGATGCGCCAACCGGCGTCGGTCTTGCGGTAGGTCTCGTGGTAGTGGCCGTGGCCGTCGAGGCGCAGGCCGTTCGGCCAGATCACGATGTCGTGGAGGGCCCAGATGCCGGTGGCGGAGGTGGGGGAGGTGAGCTCGATCTCCGGCATGTGGCCCTGGTGCACGGTGACCGCGTCGGCCAGCACCTCCTGGAGGAAGGCGATGAACGCGTCGGCCCCGGTGATCACCTGGCCACCGGCCTCGGTGCTGTCGGCCACCAGCTCGTCGGTGAAGACGGACCGGAGGCCCGGCCAGTCCTTGGTGTCGAGACAGCGGAAGTAGCGCGCCTTCAGGCGCTTGAGGTCCTCGATGTCCTCGGCGGTGGTGTTCACAGGCCGAGTGTGTAGCTCGTCATCGACAGCGAGCCGTAGGCGTAGCCGTCGACGAGCGTGGCACAGGGCTCCCCGGCGGCCTGGGCGAGGCCGGCGAGGTACAGCAATGGCAGGAAGTGGTCCGGGGTGGGGACCGCCCGGTCGTAGTCGGGATGGCCGGCCAGGGCGAGGACGGACGCGGGATCGCTCGTGATCGCCGCCCGGGTCGCGTCGTCGAAGCGGTGGGCCCAGTCCTCGCCGGCCTCGGGCGTGCCCCACTCGATGAGGCGCAGGTTGTGCACGACGTTGCCGCTGCACAACACGAGGACCCCCTCGTCCCGCAGGGGGGCGAGGCGGGCGCCCAGGTCGAGGTGGTACTCCCACGGCTTGGTGGCGTCGATGCTGAGCTGGACGACCGGGATGTCGGCGTCGGGGAAGGCGTGCACGAGCAGCGACCACGTGCCGTGGTCGATCCCCCAGCTGTCGCGGTCCTGGCCGACCCAGACCGGGTCGACCACCTCGGCGATCCGGGACGCCAGCTCGGGATCCCCGGGTGCCGGGTACCGCACGTCGAAGAGGGCGTCGGGAAACCCGTAGAAGTCGTGGATCGTGGGCGGATCGGGCTGCGCGGTCACCGCCGTGGCGTTGATGTACCAGTGAGCCGACACGGCGAGGATGGCCCGCGGCCGGGGCACGCTGTCACCGAACAGGCGCCACCCGTCGGTGTAGCGGTTGTGCTCGAGGGCGTTCATGGGGCTGCCGTGCCCCAGGAAGGCGGCCGGCATCGTCGTGGCCTCGCTCATGGGTCGAGTGTTGCAGAGAAACGTGCGCGCGCAAAGATTAGGGGGCGATCGCGAGGTCGACGCAGAAGCGTGCGCCACCCTCGGGACCGTCCTCCACCCACGCCCGACCCCCGAGCGCCGCCGCGAACCGGGCGACGAGGTGCAGGCCGACCCCAACGCCGTCGCCGGCGGTGACGGACCCGCGGCGGAACGGCAGGAACACCGTCTCCCGATCCGAGGCCGCCACGCCGGGCCCGCTGTCCCAGACGACGAGCAGGAGTCGGTCGCCCTGGCGTCGAGCCTCCACGCCGATGCGGTCGGCCGGGCCCGTGTGCAGCGCGGCGTTGTCCAGCAGCGCTTCGAACAGGTGGCGCAGCAGGGTGCGGTTGACCCGGGCCGACACCGACGCGCCGTCGAGGTCAACCTCTCGGTCGCGGGCGCGGGTGGCGGCCTGGGCCGACCGAGCGACCTCGGCGACGTCGATCTCGTCGATCGGCAGCGCCACGTGCTCCTCGGCGCGCACCACCCGCTCCAGGAGGAGCAGGTCCTCGTTCGTCCGCTGCAGGTCGCCGGCGCTCTCCGTCAGCAGTGCGAGGGCGCGACGCCATTCGGGCCCGTCCGGGGCCAGCCGGCCGCCGGCGAGGAGCTCGGCCGCATGGATGACCGTCGCCAGCGGGGACCGCAGGTCGTGGGTGAGCGCGAGCAACAGGTCGGCCGCCAAGGCGTCGGACGGGACGTCGGACGCCGGCACCGGAGGATCCGGGGGGAGCACGTCTGCGGTCACGGCGTCCTCCGAGGGCAGTCGGTGCGTTCGCACCGGGACGGGACCCACCCGCCCGCGCATTCCCATGGTACTCGGGACCGATCACCCGGCCGGCCGCCGCGCCATCGCGCTCGTCTAGGTTGTGCACCATGCCGAGGGCCGGAGGCAGCGCAGGGCGGGCGCGTGGTCGCGTCCGGGCACGGAGGACGGCGTGGTGCGCGGCGGCGGTGGTGGTGCTCGCCACCTCGTTGGCGGTGGTCGCCACGGGGCCCTCGGCCAGTGCCGGCCCCCTGCCCGCGTTCAACCTGACCTGGGGGTCTCAGGGAGCGACCAACGGGTTGTTCAGCAGCCCCAAGGGGGTCGCCTTCAGCCCGGTGACCGACCAGGTGTACGTCGCCGACAGCGTCAACAACCGGATCCAGGTCTTCACCCGGGACGGTGCCTTCGTCCGCAAGTGGGGCCGGCTCGGCACCACCAACGGCCGGTTCAACGATCCGCGCGGCGTCGCCGTGGACTCGGCGGGCAACGTCTACGTGGTCGACCGCCTGAACCACAGGGTCCAGAAGTTCACCTCGACGGGGACCTTCGTCACCGCCTGGGGGAGCCTCGGCAGCGGCGACGGCCAGTTCCGCAACCCGCGCGGCATCGCGCTCGACCCCAACGGCACGGTCTACGTGGCCGACACCGGCAACGACCGCGTCCAGAGGTTCTCGAACACCGGCGCGTTCCTGGGGAAGTGGGGGTCCACCGGCTCGGCCAACGGTCAGTTCTCGATCCCCTCCGACGTCGCAGTGGGGTCCAACGTCGTGTACGTGGCCGATTCCGGGAACGACCGGGTGCAGCGCTTCAACAGCTCGGGTGTGTTCGCTGCCAGCTACGGCGGCACCGGGTCGGGCCCGGGCCAGTTCGAGGCACCGCGCGGCATCGTGTACGACCCCGTCTCGTTCGAGTTCGTGGTGATCGACACCGGGAACGACCGGCTGCAACGGTTCGACCTGAACGGCGTCTACCTCCAGGAGCAGGGCGAGACGGGCACCGGCGACGGCCAGTTCAAGTCGGCGGAGGACGTCGGCATCGACGTACGCGGCAACCTGTTCGTCGCCGACACCTCGAACCACCGGGTGCAGCGCTTCGGCTTCGCCGGACCGGCGCCGCCCTTCGTCCGGGCCTTCGGCACCAGCGGTTCGGGGCCAGGGCAGTTCGACACCCTCGGCCAGCTCGCCACCGACGCCGAGGGCAACGTCTATGCCGCCGACACCGGCAACGACCGCGTCACCAAACACGCTCCCGACGGCCCGACGCTGCTCACCATCCCCGGCACGGTCGGGGTGACCGGGGTGGCGGTCGGCGACGACGGCACGATCTACGTGGTGACCCCGGGGACGGTCACGGCCTTCAGCGCAACCGGCGCCCAGCTGCGCCAATGGGCTGCGGCCGGCGCCACGGCGATCGCGATCAGCCCGGTCTCGGGTGACCTCTTCGTGGTCGACGACGGTGACGACGAGATCGAGGCGTTCGACGACCAGGGCAGCTTCCTCCGCCGGTTCGGCAGCGTCGGCGCGCCCTGCACCGGCAACCTCACCGCCCCGGGCGGCGTGGCCGTCGACACCGACGGCCGTGTGTACGTGAGCGACCGCAGCGGGGACTGCGTGCAGGTCTTCACCGAGGCGGGTGCCTTCGTCGAGGCCTGGGGCGAGCCCGGCGCCGGCCCCGGCACCTTCACCTCCGGTCGCCAGGTGACCGTGGGTCCGGACGGGAGCATCTCGGTGGTGGACGACCTCATCGACCTGGTCCAGACCTTCACCCCCGAAGGCGACGTCCTCGCGAGCTGGGGGACACAAGGCCTCGGGCTCACCTTCGGCAACCTCGAGAACCCCACCGGCGTCGCCGCCGACCCCTTCGGCAACGTGTTCGTCGCCGACCGCGACAACCACCGGATCCAGCGCTTCGCGGCGTCGGGCGCCATCGACGGGACCGTGACCGGCCCCGGTGGTCCCCTCGCGGGTGCCTTCGTCGCCGCGGTCCAGTGGGGCTCGTTCGGCCTGGCCCGCGCCGGGTTCACGGATGCGACGGGCGGCTACGACCTCGCGGTGCCCCCCGGGCGCTACACCCTCGTGTTCATCGACCCGCTCCAGGGTGCCGCCCTGGAGTGGCACGAGGACCACGCCTTCATCACCCAAGTCGCGCCCGAGGACCTCGTGGTGGTGAACGCCGGCGCCACCGTGACCGTGGACGCGGCCCTCGCGGCCAGCGGTGTGCCGGCGGCCACGAACCCGGCCACCCTCAGTGGCATGGTGACGGGCCCGGGCGGCGCCATGGCCGGCGTGTTCGTGGTGGCCACGGACTTCGACACCGGCCGCATGCGGGGGGCGACCACCAACGCCTCGGGCAGCTACGTGATCTCGGGCCTGCACCCGGGCACCGGTTACCGGGTCGAATTCGTCGACCCGACCGCGGCGACGCTCGTCGAGTGGCACGACAACCAGCCTGCGGTCGCCATCGAGGCGGCCGCGGTGCTCTCGCTGCCCGCCGGCGGGGCCCAGGTGGTCAACGCCGTGCTGGCCGACGATCCCGGGCGCTGAGCCCAGGGGTCGGTTGGCGGGAACGCGATCGGCCCCGATAGAGTGATCCGGCTTCGCAACTGACGTCCGCGTGCGCCTGCTCGCAGGAACCACGTGGCACAACCTGAACCGCGCTCCGCCGGGGGTCTGACCTCCTGCGGAGCGTTCGCGTGAACGGGCACCCTCGCCCGTCCGAGAAAGAGACACCCCGATGGCGACAAAGGCAATCGTCGGCGAGAAAGTCGGCATGACCCAGGTCTGGGACGAGAACAACCGCGTCGTGCCCGTGACCATGGTCAAGGTCGCGCCGTGCCGCATCGTGCAGATCAAGACCCCCGAGACCGACGGCTACAGCGCGCTGCAGGTGACCTTCGGTCACCGTGACGCCTCCAAGCTCACCCAGCCGAAGGCCGGGCACTTCGCCAAGGCCGGCGTCGACGCAGGGGCCCGCCTCGTCGAGCTCCGCCTCGACGACGTGAGCGCCTACGAGGTCGGTCAGGAGATCAAGGTCGACGTGCTGGCCCAAGGCGACCTCATCGACGTGACCGCGGTCAGCAAGGGCAAGGGCTACGCCGGCGTCATGAAGCGTCACGGCTTCAAGGGCCAGCGCGCTTCGCACGGTGCCCACCGCGTGCACCGCATGCCCGGGTCGATCGGCGCCTGCGCCACCCCGGCCCGGGTGTTCAAGGGCACCCGCATGGCCGGCCGCACCGGCGGTGAGCGCGTCACCACGCTGAACCTCACCGTGGTCGAGGCCGACGCCGAGCGGGACCTGCTGCTCGTCCGTGGCGCGGTCCCCGGCCCCAAGGGCGGGATCGTGCTCATCCGCAACGCCGTGAAAGCCGGGGTGAAGAGCTGATGTCCGTCAAGGTCGTGAAGAAGGCGAAGCTCGACGAGGCCGTCTTCGGCATCGAGCCCAACCAGGCCGTGCTCCACCAGGTGGTCACCGCCCAGCTGGCGGCCCGCCGGGCCGGCACGCAGAGCACCAAGACCCGTGCCGACGTGCGCGGCGGTGGCGCCAAGCCCTGGAAGCAGAAGGGCACCGGCCGTGCTCGCCAGGGCTCGATCCGGTCGCCGCAGTGGCGTGGCGGCGGCGTGGCCCTCGGGCCGAAGCCGCGCAGCTACGCGCAGCGCACCCCCAAGAAGATGGTCAAGCTGGCCCTGCGCTCGGCGCTGTCGGACCGGGCGGCCGAGGACAAGGTCCTGGTCGTGGAGAGCTGGGGCTTCGACGCTCCGTCCACCAAGGCCGCGGTCGCCGCGCTGGCCGACCTCGGGGTCGAGGGTCGCTCGCTCGTCGTGATCGAGCCGTCCGACACCGACGCATGGAAGAGCTTCCGCAACCTCGGTGAGGTGCACACCATCAGCCCCGCCGAGCTCAACGCCTACGACGTGTTGGTCTCGGACTGGGTGATCTTCACCACCGCCACGCTGCCTTCGGGCGACGCGCCGGCCACCACCGCCGACGACGCAGCCACCGACGACACCACCACCGAGGACGAGGAGACGGCATCGTGAAGGACCCCCGCGACGTCATCCTCGAGCCCGTGGTCAGCGAGAAGTCCTACGGGCTGCTCGAGGACAACGTGTACACGTTCAAGGTCCACACCGGCGCCTCGAAGCCCGAGATCCGCGATGCGGTCCAGGCGATCTTCGGGGTGAAGGTGGTCAAGGTCAACACGCTCAACCGCAAGGGCAAGCGCAAGCGCAACCGCAAGTCGTTCACCTACGGCACGCGGCCCGACACCAAGCGCGCCCTCGTCACCCTGGCCGAGGGTGACTCGATCGACCTGTTCGAGGGATAGGACACCGATGGCCATCCGCAAACGCAAGCCCACGAGCGCCGGCCGGCGCTTCCAGACGTCCTCGGACTTCTCGGAGATCACCAAGACGACGCCCGAGCGCTCGCTGCTCGCGCCCAAGCCGAAGACCGGCGGCCGCAACAACGTCGGGCGCAAGACCGCCCGCCACAAGGGCGGTGGCCACAAGCAGCGCTACCGCGTCATCGACTTCAAGCGCACGAAGGACGGCGTCCCCGCGAAGGTGGCGGCGGTCGAGTACGACCCCAACCGCAACTGCCGCATCCTGCTGCTCCACTACGTGGACGGCGAGAAGCGCTACATCATCGCCCCCGACAAGGTCTCCGTCGGCGACGTGCTGCAGAGCGGCCACGGCTCGGAGATCCGGCCCGGCAACGCCCTGCCCATGCGCTACATCCCCGTCGGCACCACGGTGCACAACGTCGAGCTGAAGCCCGGCGGCGGCGCCAAGATGGCCCGCAGCGCCGGCGCCAGCGTCCAGCTGGTGGCCAAGGAGGGCGACTTCGCCACCCTGCGCCTGCCGAGCACCGAGATGCGCCGCGTGCCGATCGACTGCCGCGCCACGGTCGGTGAGGTCGGCAACAGCGAGGCCGAGCTGGTCAAGATCGGCAAGGCCGGCCGCAACCGCTGGAAGGGCGTCCGCCCCCAGACCCGTGGTGTGGCCATGAACCCCGTCGACCACCCGCTCGGTGGTGGCGAGGGCAAGACCTCGGGTGGTCGCCACCCGGTGTCGCCGTGGGGCAAGCCCGAGGGCCGCACGCGTGACCAGAACAAGGAATCCCAGAAGCTGATCGTCCGCCGCCGACGTACCCGCGGCTCCCGGAGGTAGTTGGCATGCCACGCAGCCTGAAGAAGGGGCCGTTCGTCGACGACCACCTGTTGAAGAAGGTCGACGCCCTGAACGCCAAGAACGAAAAGAGCGTGATCAAGACCTGGTCGCGTCGCTCCACCGTGATCCCGGAGATGGTGGGCCACACCATCGCCGTGCACGACGGCCGCAAGCACGTGCCCGTGTACGTCACCGAGTCCATGGTCGGCCACAAGCTCGGCGAGTTCGCTCCCACGCGGACCTTCCGCTTCCACGCGGGCCAGGAACGGTCGGGTCGCTGATGGCCTTCGGCGTCAAGACCAACGAGCGTCCGGGCACCCGTGCCCAGGTGCGCCACGCCCGCTTCTCGGCCTACAAGGCCCGTGAGGTCCTCGACCTCATCCGGGGCGAGCCCGTCGGGCGCGCCCTCGAGATCCTCCAGTTCTCCGAGCGCGACCCCGCCATCGTGATCGGCAAGTGCCTGGCCTCGGCCGTGGCCAACGCCGAGCACAACGACTCGCTGCCCGCCGACGAGCTCTTCGTGTCGGCCTGCTACGCCGATGAGGGCCCGACCCTGAAGCGCTGGCGCCCCCGTGCCCGTGGCCGTGCCACCCGCATCCGCAAGCGCACGTGTCACATCACGGTGATCGTCAGCCGCTTCTCCGACGACCAGATGGCCGCCATCCGTCGCCGGGACGAGGCCAAGGCCGCCTCCTCCGGTGGTCGCAGCCGTACCCGTGACGCCGCCGCCTCGCGCCGGCGCCGGGTCGCCCGCAGCCGGGGCGAGGACGTCGCCACCGAGGCCAAGGCCGCCGAGGCCGAGGCCACCGAAGAGGTCGTCGAGGACGAGGTTCCGGCCGACGCGGTCGACGAGACCACGACGGCCGAGGCGACCGACAGCGCCGAGGGCGAGACCGCGGACGACGACGCCGCCGATGAGGAGGCCGTCGAAGAAGCGGTCGCCGAGGCCGGCACCGACGACGAGGTCGTCGAAGAGGCGGAGGCCGATGCCGACGCCGCCGACGATGCAACCGAGGAGCAGGACTGATGGGCCAGAAAGTCAACCCGTACGGCTTCCGCCTCGGGGTCACCACCGACTGGAAGTCGCGGTGGTTCGCCAACCGCAACGAGTACGCGGACTACGTGATCGAGGATTGGAAGATCCGCGACTACCTGATGACGCAGCTCCCGCACGCGGCCATCAGCCGCATCGAGGTCGAGCGGTCTCGTGACCGCCTGCGCATCGACGTGCACACCGCCCGCCCCGGCATCGTCATCGGCCGTCGCGGCGCCGAGGCCGACCGCCTTCGCGCCGGCCTCACCGCCATCTCGGGCAACGCCCAGGTGCAGCTCAACATCCAGGAGATCAAGCAGCCCGAGCTCGACGCCGCGCTGATCGCCCAGGGCGTCGCCGACCAGCTCGCCGGCCGGGTGGCGTTCCGCCGGGCCATGAAGCGAGCAGTGCAGAGCGCCCAGAAGGCCGGCGCCCTCGGCATCCGGGTCCAGTGCTCGGGCCGCCTCGGCGGCTCCGAGATGGCCCGCACCGAGTGGTACCGCGAGGGTCGGGTGCCGCTGCACACGCTGCGGGCCGACATCGACTACGGCTTCCGCGAGGCCCGCACCACTTACGGCCGGATCGGCGTGAAGGTGTGGATCTACAAGGGCGACATCCTGCCCTACAAGACCGTGGTCGAGGACAAGATCTCCCGTGAGGCCGCCCTGGCGGTCGGCGACTCCGCCGCTCCCGGCGAGGCCCGCAAGGTCGTGTCCTCCTCGGCGGCCCGCCGTCGCTCCGAGGACACCGAAGCCCCCGCGCCCGAGGAGGTGGCCCCGCTCGTCAAGGAGGCCGACCCCGAGCTCGAGCGCCTGCTCGCCGAGGAGGAGGAGATCGAGCGCTCCACCCGCGAGCACCACGAGACCCCGCACTTCCGGCCGGGAGACGAGTGACATGTTGATGCCCAGGAAGGTCAAGCACCGCAAGCAGCACCGCGGGCGCACCAAGGGCGTGGCCAAGGGTGCCACCACCGTCAGCTACGGCGACTACGGCATCCAGGCCCTCGAGCCCGGGTGGATCACCGCCCGCCAGATCGAGGCCGCCCGTATCGCGATGACCCGCCACATCAAGCGTGGCGGCAAGGTCTGGATCAACATCTTCCCGGACAAGCCCATCACCGAGAAGCCGGCCGAGACCCGCATGGGCTCGGGCAAGGGCAACCCGGAGAAGTGGGTGGCCGTGGTCAAGCCGGGCCGCATCATGTTCGAGCTCTCGTACGCCGATCCGGTCATCGCCCGCGCCGCCCTCGAGCGGGCCATCCAGAAGCTGCCCATCAAGGCCCGCTTCGTGTCCCGTGAGGAGGCCCTCTGATGGCACCGTCGGTCATCCACGACCTCTCCGACGACGAACTCGTCGACCGCCTCGCCGAGACGAAGCAGGAGCTGTTCAACCTGCGCTTCCAGCACGTCACCGGCCAGCTCGACAACTACTCCCGTCTCCGCCAGCTGAAGCGGGACATCGCCCGACTCCACACCGAGCTCCGTGCCCGCGAGATCGCCGCGGCCGAAGCCCTCGAGAACACCCAGAAGGAGGACGCATCATGAGCGAGGACACCACGCCCGCCGAGCGTCCCAACAACCGCAAGGTGCGCGACGGCCTGGTCACGTCCAACGCCATGGACAAGACCGCGGTCGTCTCGGTGACCGACCGGGTGCGCCACCGGCGCTACTCGAAGACCATGCAGCGCACCACCAAGCTCTACGTGCACGACGAGGACAACGACCTCAACGTCGGCGACCGCGTCCGCGTGCAGGAGACCCGCCCGCTCAGCAAGAACAAGCGCTGGCGCGTCCTCGAGGTCCTGGAGCGTGCCAAGTGATCCAGCAGGAGTCCCGCCTCCGCGTGGCGGACAACTCGGGCGCCAAGGAGGTGCTGTGCATCAAGGTGCTCGGCGGCTCGAAGCGTCGGTACGCCTCCATCGGTGACGTCTTCGTCGCCACCGTCAAAGACGCCATCCCCGGTGCCGCCGTGAAGAAGGGCGACGTCGTCAAGTGCGTCGTCGTGCGCACCAAGAAGGAGAAGCGCCGTCCGGACGGGTCCTACATCCGCTTCGACGAGAACGCCGCCGTGCTCTTGAACGAGCAGGCCCAGCCCCGCGGCACCCGCATCTTCGGCCCCGTGGGCCGTGAGCTGCGCGACAAGAAGTTCATGCGCATCGTGTCCCTGGCCCCGGAGGTCTTGTGATGGCCGGCATGAGGATCCGCAAGGGCGACCGCGTCCGTGTCCTCACGGGCAAGGACCGCGGCAAGGAGGGCGAGGTCTCCCGCGCCCTGCCCGCGAAGAACAAGGTCATCGTCGACGGTGTCAACGTGGCCAAGAAGCACCAGAAGCCCACCCGCGCCACCATGCAGGGCGGGATCATCGACAAGGACATGCCCATCCCGGTGGCCAACGTCGCCATCTTGTGTTCGTCCTGTGGCCCCACCCGCATCGGCTACCGGTTCGACCCGGACGGCACCAAGGTGCGGACCTGCAAGAAGTGTGGAGGTGACCTCTGATGGCCGACGCCACCACCTACCCGGTGCCGCGCTTCAAGGTCCGGTACAACGAAGAGGTCCGCGCCGCCCTGAAGGACGAGCTCGGCCTGGGCAACGTCATGGACGTGCCCCGCTTCGAGAAGATCGTGATCAACATGGGCGTGGGTGAGGCCGTGGCCAACTCCTCGCTCCTCGAGGGTGCCGTGCGCGACCTCACCGTGATCACCGGCCAGAAGCCGCTCGTCACCAAGGCGAAGAAGTCCATCGCCCAGTTCAAGCTGCGTGAGGGCAACGCCATCGGCGCCAAGGTCACCCTCCGGGGTGATCGCATGTGGGAGTTCCTCGACCGGCTCATCAGCCTGTCCATCCCCCGCATCCGCGACTTCCGCGGTCTTCCCCCCAACTCGTTCGACGGCCGGGGCAACTACACCTTCGGCGTCACCGAGCAGCTCATCTTCCCCGAGGTCGACTACGACTCGGTCGACCACACCCGGGGCATGGACATCACCATCGTCACCACCGCCCGTACCGATGCCGAAGGCAAGGCCCTCCTGGCCGCCTTCGGCTTCCCGTTCCGCCGTGAGGGGAACCAGTAATGGCCAAGAAAGCACTCGTCGAGAAGCAGCAGCGCACCCCCAAGTACAAGGTGCGCGGGTACACCCGCTGCCGCCGCTGTGGCCGGCCCCGCGCCGTCTACCGCAAGTTCGGGCTCTGCCGTCTCTGCCTGCGCGAGCTGGCACACGCCGGGGAGATCCCCGGTCTGACCAAGGCCAGCTGGTGAGGGGCGTGAACCGATGACGATGACCGACCCGATCGCCGACATGCTCACCCGCATCCGCAACGCCAACGTGGCGATGCACGACGAGGTGTCCATGCCGTCCTCCAAGCTCAAGGAGTCGCTGGCTGCGGTCCTCAAGTCCGAGGGCTACATCACCGACTTCGCCGTGGCCGACGCCGTCGACCGCCCCGGCCGTGTCCTCACCATCGAGATGAAGTACTCGCCCGAGCGGGCGCGGGTCATCTCGGGCGTGAAGCGCATCTCCAAGCCGGGTCTGCGCGTGTACACCAAGGCCGAGAAGATCCCCCGGGTCCTCGGTGGCCTGGGCGTGGCCGTGCTGTCGACGAGCCAGGGCCTCATGACCGACCGCGAAGCCAGGAAGCGCCGCATGGGCGGCGAGATCCTGTGCTTCGTCTGGTGAGGGGAGACACACCATGAGCCGCATCGGCCAAGCCCCCATCACCGTCCCCGGTGGCGTCGACGTCACCGTCGCCGACGGTCAGATCACCGTGAAGGGCCCCAAGGGCACCCTGAGCCGCCCCATCCCGGGCACCATCACCGTCCGCCAGGAGGGTGAGGAGCTGCTCGTGGAGCGCCCCGACGACGAGCGCGAGAGCCGTGCCCTGCACGGCCTCACCCGCACCCTGGTCAACAACATGGTGATCGGGGTGACCGAGGGCTTCCGCAAGGAGCTCGAGATCCAGGGCGTCGGCTACCGGGCCACCGCCCAGGGGCCCGCCGCGCTCGAGTTGGCCCTCGGCTTCAGCCACACCGTCAAGGTGACCGCCCCCGAGGGCATCACCTTCGACGTCCCCAGCCCGACCCGCATCGACGTGGTCGGCATCAACAAGGAAGTCGTCGGCCAGGTGGCCGCCAACATCCGGGCGCTGCGCAAGCCCGAGCCCTACAAGGGCAAGGGCGTGCGCTACGTCGGCGAGTACGTCCAGCGCAAGGCCGGCAAGGCCGCGAGCGTCGGGTAGGAGACATGAGCCTCAGTCCGCAGAAGAAGCGACAGGACCGCCAGCGCCGTCACGGTCGGGTCCGCAAGAAGGTCACCGGCACCGCCGAGCGGCCGCGCCTGGCCGTGTTCCGGTCCAGCCGCCACATCAGCGCCCAGGTCATCGACGACCGCGCCGGCCACACCCTCGCGGCCGCCTCGACCGTCGAGGCCGACCTGCGCACCGGTGGCACCGGCAACATCGACGCCGCCGCCAAGGTCGGCAAGCTGGTCGCCGAGCGCGCCAAGGCCGCCGGCATCGAGAAGGTCACGTTCGACCGTGGTGGCTTCCGTTACCACGGCCGGGTGGCCGCGCTGGCCGACGCCGCCCGTGACGCCGGGCTCGAGTTCTAGGAAAGAGACGAGCACACGATGAGCAACGCCAACCCCCGCGACCGCGACCGGGCGCCCCGGGACAACCCCCGCCAGAGCAGCGACTCGGGCCTGCGCGAGTCGCGCGTCATCAACATCAACCGCGTGGCCAAGGTGGTCAAGGGCGGTCGTCGGTTCTCCTTCACCGCCCTCGTGGTGATCGGCGACGGCAACGGCCGCGTCGGCCTCGGCTACGGGAAGGCCAAGGAGGTGCCCCTCGCCATCCAGAAGGGCACCGAGGAGGCTCGCAAGAACCTCTTCACCGTGGCCCTCGCCGGCAGCACCATCGTCCACCCCGTCATCGGCGAGACCGGTGCCGGCCGCGTGCTGCTCAAGCCCGCGGCCCCCGGTACCGGCGTGATCGCCGGCGGTGCCGCCCGCGCCATCCTCGAAGAGGCCGGCATCCACGACGTGCTGTGCAAGTCGCTCGGCTCGGCCAACCACATCAACGTGGCCCGTGCCACCATCGCCGGGCTCAAGGCCCTGAAGCGCCCCGACGAGGTCGCCCGTCTCCGGGGTCTCGACCCCGAGGACTTCGTGCCCAAGGGTCTGCTCAACGCCTACAAAGAGACCCAGCGGGGCCCGGCGCCCAAGCCCGAAGAGGTGAAGTAGCCCATGGCTGACGCAACCCTCAAGGTGACGCAGTACCGCTCGGCCATCGGGTCGAAGCCCAAGCAGCGCGGCACCCTCCGTGCCCTGGGCCTCGGCAAGATCGGTCGCAGCCACGAGCTGCCCGACCGCCCCGAGATCCGCGGCATGCTCGCCCGCGTCCCCCACCTCGTGAAGGTGGAGGAGGTCGCGGCCGAGAAGCCCGCCAAGAAGGCCCCCGCCAAGAAGGCCGCCGCCGACAAGGCCGTCGCCGACGACACGGCCGAGGAGACAGACGCATGAAGGCCCACGACCTCACCCCCAACCCCGGGGCCCGCACGTCGCGCAAGCGCGTCGGCCGCGGCATCGGTGGCAAGGGCGGCAAGACCGCCGGCCGTGGCACCAAGGGCCAGCGGGCCCGCAACACCGTCCCCGCCGGCTTCGAAGGTGGGCAGATGCCCCTCCACATGCGGGTGCCGAAGCTCAAGGGCTTCAACAACCCGTTCCGCGTGGAGTACCAGGCCATCAACCTGGACACGCTCCAGGAGTGCGGCCTCGACGACGTCACCCCCGAGGCGCTGCACGCCAAGGGCCTGACCCACAAGGGTGCCCTCGTCAAGGTGCTCGGCCGAGGCTCGATCGACCGCAAGGTCACCGTCAAGGCCCACGGCTTCTCGAAGTCGGCCGAAGCGGCCATCACCGCCGCGGGCGGTACGGTTGAAGTCCTGCCCCTGCCGTGGGGCGACCGGCGTCCGCCGGCCAAGGGCAACGCCCTGACCAACCGCTAGACGACCGACCATCCCGACCAGCAACGGCTCGACCAGCAGCGGAAAGGGAGCCCCCGGGTGCTCACCAGTCTGAAGAACATGTTCAAGGTTCCGGACCTCCGGAACAAGATCCTGTTCACCCTGCTGATGCTGATGCTGTACCGCTTCGGGGCGTTCATCCCCGCGCCGGGCATCGACCTCGGCGCCATCGAGACCCTGAAGGACTCCGCCGACCAGGGCGGCGTCCTCGGGTTCCTCCAGCTGTTCTCGGGCGGCGCGCTCACCCAGTTCGCGGTGTTCGCGCTCGGGATCATGCCCTACATCACCTCATCGATCATCATGCAGATCCTCGCCGTGGTGATCCCCAAGCTCGAGGAGTGGCAGAAGCAGGGGGCGGTCGGCCAGCGCAAGATCACCCAGTGGACGCGCTACCTGACCGTGGCCATCGCGATCATGCAGTCCACCGGCCTCGCCTTCTTGTTCCACAACGGCGGCGGCGGCTTCGGGGGCAACGGCAACAACACCGGCCTCGACCTGATCCCCAACTTCACCATCCCGCGCGTGCTGCTGATCGTGCTCACGCTCACCGCGGGCACGGCGCTGCTGATGTGGATGGGCGAGCTCATCACCCAGCGCGGCATCGGCAACGGCATGTCGCTCCTGATCTTCTCGTCCGTGGTCAGCCAGCTGCCGGCGCAGGGCGGGCGGGTCAAGGCCGAGGCCGGCAACGCGGCGCTGTTCATGTTGCTGGCGCTGTTCATCGTCCTGCTCGTCTGCATCGTGTTCGTCGAGCAGGGCCAGCGCCGGATCCCCGTCCAGTTCGCCAAGCGGGTGGTCGGCCGACGCATGTACGGCGGCCAGAGCACCTACATCCCCCTCAAGGTCAACCAGTCGGGCGTGATCCCCATCATCTTCGCCAGCTCGGTGCTGTACCTGCCGCTGCTGCTGTCGCAGGTGCTGCCGTCCGACGAGGGCAGCTGGGGCGTGAACGTCCAGCGCTGGGTGGACGACTACCTGGCCTCGCCGACCAGCCCGCTCTACCTGCTGATCTACGGCCTGCTCATCATCGGGTTCGCGTACTTCTACACCGCCATCACCTTCGATCCCGCCCAGCAGGCCGACACCATCCGCAAGCAGGGTGGCTTCATCCCGGGCATCCGGCCGGGCCCGCAGACCGAGAAGTACCTGGCCCACATCCTGTCGCGCATCACCTTGCCAGGCGCCCTCTTCATCGCCTCGGTGGCGCTGCTGCCCTCGATCTTCCTCACCATCGTGCTCCCCGCCGGTAGCGCCGGCAGCTTCGCCTTCGGCGGCACGTCGGTGCTCATCGCCGTGGGTGTGGCGCTCGAGACCATGAAGCAGATCGACAGCCAGCTGATGATGCGCAACTACGAGGGGTTCTTGAAGTGAGCAGCCCCGACTCGCCGGTGCGCCTCGTCATCCTGGGCCGCCAGGGCTCGGGCAAGGGCACCCAGTGCGCGCTGCTCGTGGACCACTACGGCATCCCGCACATCTCCACCGGTGACATGTTGCGTGAGGCCGTGGCCGAGGGCACCGAGTTCGGCCTGCAGGCGAAGGCCATCATGGACCGGGGCGACCTCGTGTCCGACGACATCATCGTCGGCGTGGTCGAAGAGCGCCTGGCCAAGGACGACGTGGCCGGCGGCTACCTCCTCGACGGCTTCCCCCGCACGGTGGGGCAGGCCGAGGCGCTCGGCACCATCGCCGCGCCGCGGGTCGTGGTCAACCTCGACGTGCCCACCGACCTCGTGCTCGAGCGCATGTTGCTGCGGGGCCGGGCCGACGACACCACCGAGGCCATCGAGCGCCGGCTCGAGCTCTACGAAGAGCAGACCGCTCCGCTCGTGGCGTACTACGACGACCACGACATACTGGTCACCGTCGATGGCGTCGGGGAGGTCGACGAGGTCTTCGCCCGAGTGGTGAAGGCCGTCGACGCCGCCGTCGCACCGTGACCGACCAGTCGTAATGCCGTGAGGAGGGACGCCCCCGTGCGCCGCACGCCCGAAGAGATCGCGATCATGCGCCGGGCGGGCAAGGTCGTGGCCGAGATGCACGAGTGCATCCGCGCCGCCATCCGACCGGGGGTCACGACCCTCGAGCTCGACAAGATCGGCCGCGACGTCATCGAACGCCGAGGCGCCCGCTCGAACTTCCTCGGCTACCACGGGTTCCCCGCGGTGATCTGCACGTCGCCGAACGACATGATCGTCCACGGCATCCCCGGCTCGTACCGGCTGGAGGAGGGCGACATCATCTCCATCGACTGCGGCGCCATCATCCAGGGCTGGCACGGCGACGCCGCCTTCACCGCCCCGGTGGGCCAGGTGAGCGAGGAGGCGGCCAAGCTCATCAAGGTCACCGAGGAGAGCCTCTACGCGGGCATCGACCAGATGGTCGACGGCAACCGCATCTCCGACATCGGCCACGCCGTGCAGACGGTGGCCGAGGCCGCCGGCTTCTCGGTGGTGCGCGAGTACGTCGGCCACGCCATCGGCACGGCCATGCATGAAAAGCCCGAGGTCCCCAACTACGGCGATCCCGGCAAGGGCCCCAAGCTGCGTGTGGGCAACGTCTACGCGGTCGAGCCCATGGTCAACGTGGGCAGTCCCGCCACCCGCCTGCTCGACGACGGCTGGAGCGTGCTCACCGCCGACGGCTCCCTCTCGTGCCACTGGGAGCACACCATCGCCATCACCGAGGATGGCCCCGAGATCCTCACCCTGCCGTGAAGGCAAGGGGGCGCCCGTCGTGATGCACCGGGCGGCGACCTTCGTCCTACGCCATCGTTGGGTCATCCTCAGCTCCATCTTGGGGATGGTCACCCTGACCGCCGTCCTGGCTCTGCTCCAGCCGAAGGAGTGGGAGACGACGGCGACCGTCACGCTCGACCCGTTTCCGATAGCGGGCCTGCACGCGGGCACTGTCGGCGCGAGTCGTGAGGACGCTATGGCCGGGGAGGTCGCTGCGGCCCGCAGCGAACGGTTCCACGATGGGTTGGCTCAGGACTCCACTCATGACATCACGTTCACCGTGGAGGGCGACGCGTCGACGGCTTCGATGCGGTTCACCGCTACGTCTGACTCTGCCAAGCGCTCCTTCGAGGCCGCGGCCAGCGTCGCCAACGGTTACGTGGCATGGGGGAGACGCCAGCAAGCCGCGGAACGTGCCGCCGCCTTGCAGGGCGAGATTGATGAGCTCAGGGCCGAGCCCGATGGGACGTACGACCCTGAGGTCCTCGATCACCTGAGCGCCGACCTCGCAGCGACCCAGGCCGTCCTCAATCGACTACCCGGCGCCGGGGGGACCCTCACCGACTTGCCGCCGCCCCCCGAACAGCCAGTGCGCCCTGATCTCATGCTCCGCCTGCTCCTCGCAGCGGCGGTCGGCTTGATCGTGGGCCTTGTGGTGTCGCTCATGCTGGATCGGCGTCAGTTGTGGACGGACGCCGTCATTCCCGAGTGGGGGGGGGTCGGTGGTACGCGCGAGCGACGTGGACGCGTCGCCCTGGCAGTCCTCGGGGTCCTACTCCCGCTCGTGCTCGCCGCGCCTGCGCTGGTTGCGGTGGTGTCGGTGTGGGAGCTTCGACCGGTCACTGCTGACACCGAGGTCACCGATTACGCATGTCTCGAGTCCTGGGTCGATGCGGTGCCCGACGGCAGCGCCGTGGCGGTGTCCGAGGACTCGCCCGCGTTCTTCCGTGACCACCTCCACGAGTACGTTCTGCCTCGTCTCACGGTTCCAGGTGAGGGGCGGCCCGCTCCGTTCGTCCTCCGCGTCGCGCCAGGTGACGGGCCACAGGCCTGTGGCGGTTACCACATAGAGGCGCCGAACCCGTGAGCGCGTTGGTGTTTGCGCTCGCCGCGTCAGCGCTCGTGGGCGCGACCGTCGGCTGGCCGGTCGCCCGGTTGGTCGGCGGCACGCGCGCATGGTCGCTTGCCTTGACTCCAGCGGCGGCCGGGGTGGCCTGCTCGCTTGCAGTTGCTCTTAGCATCCTTGCTGAGAGCTCGATGTGGCCATGGCTGCTCATGATCGCGATGGGTGAGTGGGCAGTGCTGCTTCGGTACCGGTCGACAGCTTCCTACGTCCGCTCTGGCTGGTGGGAGACGAGTCCGCTTGTCGTGGCCGCCGTGGTTGCCGCAGCGCCGCTGTTGCTCGTTGACGTTCCGCCGGTCGAGTCCGATGCCAGATCGGCGTGGTGGTTCCATGCAGAGCTGTTCAGGCATGGGGGCTCGATCGCCCACGCAGGCATGGCCGAACCCGCCTTTCGGTTCAGTCGTCCCGCATACCCGCCCTTCGTTCCTGCCGCCATCGCCGCGGTGTGGCACCTCGGTGGAAACCTTGACCGAGAGGTGGCCTTGAGGATCAGCCAGGCGGTGGTTGCCTCGGGGGTCGCGCTCACCGCGTTCGTCGTAGCGACGACCCTCCGCCTGAACCGCCGAGGTTCGATGTTCATCGCCGCATTGGTCGCGGCCACGTGCTGGGGCATGAACGCCGAGGTGGGCCTGAGCGGATTCGTCGATCTCACGTGGCCCTTGTTTCTCGTTCCTGCCGCAGTGCTTCTTCTGTGCGGACGCGACGATCGCCGGACGATCGCGTGCGCTGCTGTTCTCGTCGCGGCAGCGGCTCTAATGAAGACCGAAGCGCAGCCAGCCGCCCTCCTGCTGGTGGCCATAGCGGTGGTGCAAGCCGGCCGGGCGTGGCGCCGACTGCTGCCAGTGGCTCTATCCGCCGTCGGATCGATCGGGTTGTGGACCTTGGTCACGGTGGTCACCGACGCGCCCGCCGAGGAACGAGGCGATTGGTCACGGGTCGTCGACCTGCTGCGGCCTGGTACCGAACCCCACCAGCGCCTTTTGGACGTCCTGTCGAGCATTGCCCATGAGAGCGGCCTGCTCGTCCTCGCGGGCGTCAGCGGTGTCCTCGCTGTCGTTTTGATCGCTCGCTGGGCCCACATCCCGCTTGGTCAGAAGGGCCTCGTCTCGCTGCTGATGCTCGCCGGGGGCTACGTGGCATTTCTCGCCATCAGCCTGGCGGTCTCGGAGGAGAATCTCGACGGATACTTCGTGTCCGGCACCTACCGCTACGTCATCCTCGTGCGTTTGCTCGTGATGGTGGACCTCACGATCGCCTGGGTGGCGATCCTCCGCTCGCTCCAGGTCATCAACGCGCGTGAGACGGTGACTCCGGGCACCCCGCAGGCGCCAGCGCAAGTCGCCTCGTGACTCGACGAAATACTGATCCGGTTTGCGCCGAGTCCGGTGGGGCAAGACTCGGGATCGGCCGGGCCACCGCCGAGGGGCGTCACCACGGCGCCCCGAACCCTCCACCGGCGACCGCGGTGGGTCTGCTAAGGCGCGAGTTGGTGTGGGTGGGGGAGCGCCGCTAGCCTGACCCTTCGGCTCAGAGCCGGCTGTCGCCTCGCGCGTGACGGCCCTGGTTGTGGGCTTCGTGGTCCGCCGGCATCCGGCTGGTCCCCATCGTCGCGAGGAACCCCAGTGAAAGTACGACCCAGCGTCAAGAAGATGTGTGAGAAGTGCAAGGTGATCCGCCGCCACGGTCGCGTGCGCGTCATCTGCCAGAACCCCCGTCACAAGCAGCGGCAGGGTTGAGGGAGAAGATCTGAATGGCTCGCATCGCCGGCGTCGACATCCCCCGTGAGAAGCGGTTGGAGATCTCGCTCACCTACATCTTCGGCATCGGCCGGACCACCGCGCAGCAGGCGTGCGCCGCGGTGGGCATCGACCCCAACACCCGGGTGCGCGACCTGACCGACGAAGAGGTCAGCCGCATCCGCAACTGGATCGACGAGCACATCAAGGTCGAGGGCGACCTTCGTCGTGACATCCAGCAGGACATCAAGCGCAAGATGGAGATCGGTTGCTACCAGGGCCTGCGCCACCGGCGCGGCCTGCCCGTTCGCGGTCAGCGCACCCACACCAACGCACGGACCCGCAAGGGCCCGAAGAAGACCGTTGCCGGTAAGAAGAAGGTGATGAAGTAGTGGCCAAGCCCAAGCCTGGGGGCCGTCGTCCCCGCCGTCGCGAACGCAAGAACGTCGCGTACGGCGTGGCGCACATCAAGAGCTCGTTCAACAACACGATCGTGTCGATCACCGACCAGGAGGGCAACGTCCTCGCCTGGGCGTCGGCCGGCAACGTCGGCTTCAAGGGTTCGCGCAAGTCGACCCCGTACGCCGCCCAGATGGCCGCCGAGCAGTGCGCCCGGCGAGCCATGGAGCACGGGATCCGCAAGGTCGACGTCGTGGTCAAGGGCCCCGGCTCCGGTCGTGAGACCGCCATCCGGTCGCTGCAGAACACCGGCATCGAGGTCACCGGCATCAAGGACGTGACCCCGGTGCCCCACAACGGGTGCCGCCCGCCCAAGCGGCGGAGGGTCTGATGTCTCGCTACACCGGTCCGCGGGCGCGCGTGTCGCGTCGCCTCGGCGTCAACATCTTCGGCACCAAGGGCGAGGTCATCGCCCTCGACCGCCGGCCCTACCCCCCGGGTGAGCACGGACGCAGCCGCCGCCGCGGCAACGTCTCGGAGTACCTGTACCAGCTCCAGGAGAAGCAGAAGGCCCGCTTCACCTACGGCCTCACCGAGCGCCAGTTCCGCAACCTCTACGAGGAGGCCAACCGCAAGGAAGGCGTCACCGGCGAGAACATGCTGCGGTTCCTCGAGCTGCGCCTCGACAACATCGTCTACCGCGCCGGCTGGGCCGCCACCCGCCCGCAGGCCCGGCAGTTCGTCAACCACGGCCACATCAACGTGAACGGCCGCCGCGTCGACATCCCGAGCGCCCGCGTGCGCAAGGGCGACGTCGTGGAGCTGCGCCCGAAGGCGCTCGAGATGATCGCCGTGCAGCAGAACCTCGACGTGCTCGACCGTGCCGCCCCGGCGTGGTTCGACATGTCCGACGGTGGGAAGGTCGCCACCATCCGCGAGCTCCCCGTGCGCGAGCAGATCGACGTCCCCGTCCGCGAGCAGCTCATCGTCGAGCTGTACAGCAAGTAAGCCGTCTCCCCCCGCCGCTCACGCGGCAGCACCCCGGGTTCCCACCCGGTCCACCCCCGACATCTCTTTGAGGTAGCCGCAACCATGCTGGTCATTCAGCGCCCGACGGTCGAGCCCAGCTCCGAAGAGGAGGCCAACCGGCAGAAGTTCGCCGTCAGCCCTCTCGAGCCCGGCTTCGGCCACACCCTCGGCAACTCGCTGCGCCGCACCCTGCTCTCGTCGATCCCCGGGGCGGCCGTCACCCAGGTCCGCTTCGACGACGCGCTGCATGAGTTCGACACCATCGCAGGCGTCACCGAGGACGTCACCGACGTCATCTTGAACCTCAAGGACCTCGTGATGATCTGCCACTCGGAGGAGCCCGTGACGCTCCGCCTCGACGTGCGCGGCCCCGCCGACGTCACCGCGGCGGCGCTCAACACGAACCCCGAGGTCGAGATCCTCAACCAGGACCTCCACATCGCCACCCTGAACGGCAAGGCGCACCTCGCCATCGACATCACCGTCGAGCAGGGCCGCGGCTACGTGTCGGCCGACCGCAACAAGACGTCGTCGACCATCGGGGTCATCCCCGTCGACTCGATCTTCTCGCCGGTGCGCCGCGTGAGCTTCGAGGTGTCCCCGACCCGCGTCGAGCACGACACCGCCTACGACCGCCTCGAGCTCGACATCCTCACCGACGGCTCGATCTCGCCCCGCGAGGCCCTCGCCTCGGCCGGCGCCACGCTGCGCTCGCTCGTGCAGCTGGTCGAGGAGATGAGCGACGAGCCCCAGGGCCTCGAGCTCGGCGAGGTCGCCACCGCCAGCGTCGGCTCGCCCGACCTCGACCTGCCCATCGAAGACCTCGACCTCTCCGAGCGTCCCCGGAACTGCCTCAAGCGCGCCCAGGTCAACACCGTGGGCGAGCTGCTGGAGAAGACCGAGGAAGACCTCCTGGCCATCACCAACTTCGGCCAGAAGTCGCTCGACGAGGTCATCGTCAAGCTCGACGAGCGGGGCCTGAAGCTCCGCACCCGCGACTAGGAGCCCGCCGTGCCCGCAACGCCCCCCAAGAGCCGCCGTCTCGGCGGATCGGCCTCGCACCACAAGGCCCAGATGGCCAACCTCGTCTCGTCGCTCGTCGCCGCCGAGGCCATCGTGACCACCGAGGCCAAGGCCAAGGCCCTGCGCCCCGTGGCCGAGAAGATGATCACGAAGGCCAAGAAGGGCGGCCTGCACAACCACCGCCAGGTCGTCGCCTACCTCAACGACAAAGAGGTCACGGCCAAGCTGTTCGACGAGATCGGCCCCCGCTACGCCGATCGCCAGGGTGGCTACACCCGCATCCTGAAGCTGGGCACGCGCCACGGGGACAACGCCCCGATGGCGCGCATCGAGCTCGTCTAGGCCCCTGGCCCCCGTGGCCCCCGACGCCGAGCAGCAGGACCTGCTCGCCACGGCGCCGGACCCCCAGCACCCACCGGTCGCGGCCCCGTACACGGGGCCGCGGTCTCGCGTCCGCCTGACCGTCGCGTACGACGGCGCCGGCTTCCACGGCTTCTGGCCGAACGACGGCGTGGCCACCGTGGGCGGCACCCTCCAGTCGGCCATCGAGCAGGTGCTCGACCAGCCCATCGCCATCACGTGCGCCGGTCGCACCGACGCCGGCGTGCACGCCTGGGGCCAGGTCGTCTCCTTCGATGCCCCGCAAGGGGTCGACCTGCTGGCCTTCCGGGACTCGCTCAACGCGCTGTGCGGGCCGGCCATCGTGGTGCGTGAGGCGGCGGTGGCGCCGGACGACTTCGATGCCCGGAACTCGGCGACCGCCCGGGCCTACCGCTACACGGTGCTGAACCGGCCGGTGCCCGACCCGTTCCTGGCCGCGACCACCTGGCACGTGCACCGTCCGCTCGACCTGAGCCTGCTGCGGCTCGGCTGCGATCCACTCGTCGGCCACCACGACTTCACCTCGTTCTGTCGCAAGCCACCCCCGCTGGCCAACGGCGAGCCGAGGTCGCTGATGCGCCGGGTCACCGACGCCCGCTGGGTCGACCTGGGCGACGGACTGCTGCGCTTCGACATCGAGGCGTCGTCGTTCTGCCACACGATGGTGCGCAGCATCGTCGGGGCGCTGGTGGCGATGGGCGACGGACGACTGCGCCCCGGCGACATGCGGGGGCTCATGGCTGCTCGCGACCGCCGGGGCATGCCCGCGGTCGCCCCGGCGCACGGCCTCTGCCTCTGGGAAGTCCGCTACTGAGCGCGGCACCGGCCCCGGGACGGCCCACCCCGCCGTTCTGCCCGCACCGGCCTGTTCCGGAGAACCGCCTCGTGTCGGCCGAGCGAAGCGGGTGGGGGCGAGTTGTGGACCCGACGGCGCGCGCCGTATCGTGGTCGGTCGCCTGTCGCGGCCGTTCTCGGCTCGCGCGGCAAAGCCCGGTTCCACCCAACCCGAAGGTTTGCGCTGTGCCCACCTACACCCCCAAGGCCGGAGAGATCGAGCGCTCCTGGCTGGTCGTCGACGCTGAGGGCCTGGTTCTCGGCCGCCTGGCCACCGAGGTCGCGAGTCGGCTGCGCGGCAAGCACAAGCCCACCTTCGCCCCCCACATGGACATGGGCGACCACGTCATCATCGTGAACGCCGACAAGGTCGTCCTCACCGCCGGCAAGGCCGACCGCAAGTTCGTGCACCGCCACTCGGGCTACCCGGGCGGCCTCAAGACGCAGACCTACGCCGACCTCATGGACAAGAAGCCCGAAGAGGCCGTGCGCCGCACGATCAAGGGCATGATGCCGAAGAACCGCCTCGGCCGTTCGATGCTCAGCAAGCTCAAGGTCTACGCCGGCCCGAACCACCCCCACAGCGCCCAGCGCCCCGAGCCCCTCGTGCTCGAGCACGCGCGGGCCCGCGACTGAACGATCGAGATCGAGAGCCTCTGAATGTCCAAGCCCCTGGTGCAGACCACCGGTCGCCGCAAGTCCGCCATCGCCCGTGTCCGCGTGCGTGAGGGCTCCGGCGTCATCACCGTCAACAAGCGCACCGTCGAGGACTACTTCCCGTCCGAGACCCACCGCATGATCCTCACCGAGCCGCTCAAGGTGGCCGAGCTCACCGAGGCGTACGACATCGACGTCACCATCCACGGTGGCGGCCCCTCGGGCCAGGCCGGCGCGCTGCGCCTCGGCATCGCCCGGGCCCTCATCTCCCTCGATCCCGAGCTGCGCCCGGCGCAGAAGGCCGCTGGCTTCCTGAGCCGCGACGCTCGCGAGAAGGAGAGCAAGAAGTACGGCCTCAAGAAGGCCCGCAAGGCACCGCAGTACTCCAAGCGGTAGTCCTTCCCCTCCGATGACCCTGCGGTTCGGCACCGACGGGGTGCGGGGAGTGGCCGACACCGAGCTCACCGACGAGCTCGTCGAGGCCCTCGGCCGCGCCGCGGCGCGCGTCCTGCCCGCCGACCGCTTCCTCATCGGACGCGATCCCCGGGCCTCCGGTCCGCGCATCGAGGCGGCGCTGGCGCGCGGCTTCGCCGCCGAAGGGGTGGGCGTCGACCTGCTCGGCGTGGCGCCGACGCCGGCGGTGGCCTGGCTGTCGGCCGCCGACGGCCAGCCCGCGGCCATGATCTCGGCGTCGCACAACCCGGCGCCCGACAACGGGGTGAAGCTCTTCGCCGCGGGGGGACGCAAGCTCTCCGACGAGGTCGAGGAGCGCCTCGAGGCCGAGCTGGACGCCCTGCTGCACGCCGAGGGCGCCCCGGGGCCCGCCGGTGCAGTGGCCAACGCCAGGGCATCGAGCTCCGAGCCCGTCCACGATCGGGTCCGACGGTGGTGCGACGCCGTGACGGCGTCGATCGACGGGCGGCGCCTCGACGGCCTGCGCCTCGTGATCGACTGCGCCAACGGGGCCGCGTCCGAGGTCGCTGCGCCGGTGTTGCGGGGCCTGGGTGCCGAGGTCGACGTGCTCCACGACGATCCCGACGGCAACAACATCAACGAGGCGTGCGGCTCGACCCACCCCGAGTCACTGCAGGCCCGGGTCGTCGAGGTCGGCGCCGACGTGGGCCTCGCCTTCGACGGCGACGCCGACCGGGTGCTGGCCGTGGACGCCGCCGGCCGCCTCGTGAGCGGCGACCACCTGATCGGCCTCTGCGCCATCGACCGGCACGAGCGGGGCCGCCTCCCCGACGACACCGTGGTGGTCACGGTGATGACCAACCTCGGGTTCCGGCTCGGCATGGCCGAGCGGGGCATCACCGTCGTCGACACCCAGGTCGGCGACCGCTACGTGCTGGAGGCCCTCGAAGCCGGCGGCTGGTCGCTCGGCGGCGAGCAGTCGGGCCACATCATCTTCCGCGACCTCGCCTCCACCGGCGACGGCCTGCTCACCGGCGTGCAGGTGCTCGACGTCGTGGCCCGCACCGGCCGGCCCCTCGCCGACCTCGCCGACGCCACCATGACGCAGCTCCCGCAGGTGTTGCACAACGTGCGCCTCGCCCGCCGCGACCCCGCGGTGGTCGAGCACCTCGCCGCCGACATCGCCGCGGTCGAGGGCGAGCTCGGTGACCACGGACGGGTGCTGGTCCGGCCCAGCGGCACCGAGCCGGTCGTGCGGGTGATGGTCGAGGCGCCCACGGCCGAGCAGGCCGAGGCCGCCGCCGTCCGCCTGGTGGACGCCCTGCACGCCCTCGCCGGCTGAGCCAACCGCGAGGCGGCCCACCGGCGGCGCCGGTGAGCGGTCAGGATCGGGTCCCGGTCGGGGTCTCGTCGCCGTCGGGGCCGGTCGGCGTCCCCTCGGTGAGGTCCACGAGTCGCCCGCCCGAGGGCGGGCCGTACGGCACCAGGTGGTGCCCGCCCCGGCGCACCGCCTCGGCCACCGCCGCCGAGGTCAGGGCGGCGAGCTCGGCATCGCGGCGGGCCCCGGGCCAGGGGTAGCGGGCCAGATCGCCGTCATCCGCCTCGCCCGGGTGCACCGCCAGTTCGACGGTGGCGCCGGGATCGGCCGACAGCCCGTCGAGCAGTGCGAGCAACGCGGACTCGTCGAGGTGCCCGCTCTCGTCGATGCCGAAGTAGGCATCGGGGTGCCACACGGCGGCGGCGTCGGCACGGCGGCGAAGGGTGCGGGCGAAGTGGCGCACGCCGACGCCGGTGGGCGTCCGGGCCCGCGACCACGGCACGCGGAGCGCGGGGACGGACCACTGCTGGGCCAGGGCGGTGACCACGCGGCCCACCATCGGCCACAGGTGGAGGTTGTGGTGGGTGTCCAGGTGGGTGGGCCGGCGACCGGTGGCGCAGAAGGCCTCGAACTGCGCCGTGAACTCGCGCTCGAGGTCGGCCGGGTCGACGCGGCCGACCGCGAGGCGCGGCACGAGCGCCACCGAGCTGAGGGCGAAGCGACCCGTGCGATCCACGAGGCTCGGGACCTCGGCGGCGGTGAGCAGCGGTGGGTCCTCGCCCACCGCGGCGAGGTGGAGCCCGACGCTCAGGTCGGGGACGTCGTCGAGCCAGCCCACGGTGGCGGCGAAGGCCGGGGCCACCGTGATCGCCGAGGTCGCGGTGACGATGCCGCCACGGTGGGCGCGGAGGATCGCCCGCGAGATGCCACGGGTCAGCCCGTAGTCGTCAGCGTTCACCACCAGCCCCGCCACGCTCGCTCCTCCCCACCGCCGCGAACGCTGGCCACCGTACCGTCCGCCTGCCGGACCCGTTCCGTCGGCTGGGCCGTCGTCGGCCGTCGTCCCTCTAGACTGTCCTCCCGCGGGCAGGACGGAGGCAGCAGTCATCATGTGCGGGATCATCGGGGTCGTACGCCGGCCCTCCACCCGAGCCACCCCCCAGCCGGAGGAGATCCTCGATCCCCTCGGCGTCGCCGCTGCCGCGCTCGAGGCCCAGCCCAGCGATCCTGCCGGCGTCCTCGACGTGCTGGCACGGTCGGCGACCGCCCTGGAGGCGGCCGACCGCCTCCTGCGCGGCACCCCGGGGGTCACCTGCCTGCTGCGCCACCGCTCGCTCGTGGCCGAAGCCGGCGCCCTGGTGGACACCACGACCGGCCGCCTGGCGGCGCTCGAGGCCCAGCTCGACGCCGGCGCCGCCGGCCTCGGTCCCGACCTGCTCGAGGCCGTCAACGCCGCCCTCATCCGCGTCAAGGACGCTGCGTGGGCTGTGCAGCGAGACCGCCTGCCCACCGCCGAGAAGGTGCGGTCCCTCGCCGGCGCCGAGGCCGGTACCGCCGCCATCGAGGCCTTCACCTCGGTGCAGCAGGCCCTGTCCGCGCTCGATCGCCTCGAGGTGCGGGGCCGTGACTCCGCGGGGCTCCACCTGCTCGTCACGGGTCACGGCCTCGACCTCACGTCGCCGGCGGTGGCCCCCCTCCTGGGCGACCGCGAGGGCGACCGCCTCTTCGAGTCGCTGGCCGTGCGTGCGTCGGCCGCCGACGCCGGTGAGGCCGTCCTCAGCTTCGTGTACAAGGCCGCCGCCGAGATCGGGGAGCTCGGCGACAACACCGCCGCCCTGCGGTCCGCCATCGAGAGCGACGAGCTCCTCCACCTGGCGCTCGCCGCCGACGGGGCGCAGGCCCTGGTCCTCGGCCACACGCGGTGGGCCAGCGTCGGCATCATCTCCGAGGCCAACGCCCACCCCCTCAACTCCGACGAAGAGGCCGGCGGCACGTCCGGGCCCTACGTCACCGCGGCGCTCAACGGCGACGTGGACAACTTCGCGGACCTCAAGTCCGCCCACGGCCTGGTGCTCGCCCCCGAGATCACCACCGACGCCAAGGTGATCCCCACCCTCGTGTCCCGACGGGTGGCCGCCGGCGAGTCGCTCGACTCGGCCTTCCGCGCCGCCGTCGCCTCCATGGAGGGCTCGGTCGCCATCGGGGCCAGCGCGGCGACCTCGCCCGACCATCTGCACCTGGCCCTGCGGGGCAGCGGCCAGGCGCTCTACGTCGGCCTCGCCGAGGACCTCTACATCGTGGCCAGCGAGCCCTACGGGGTGGTGGAGGAGACCGCCGCCTACCTGCGCCTCGACGGCGAGACCCCGGCCAACCCCGAGAACCCCACGGCCAGCCGGGGCCAGATCGTCGTGCTCGACGGCAGCCGGGCGGGCACGCTCGACGGCATCGACCGCCACGCCTACGACGGCACCCCCTTGCCCGTCACCGAGGCCGATCTCGCCACCGCCCAGATCACCACCCGCGACATCGACCGGGGCGCCTTCCCGCACTTCCTCCTCAAGGAGATCACCGAGGCGCCCACCTCGTTCCGCAAGACCCTGCGGGGCAAGCTGCTCGACCACGCCGGCGAGCTCTCCGTGGTCCTCGGGGCCGACACGATCCCGGACGACCTGCGCGCCGACCTCGCCGACGGGCGCATCACCCGGGTGATCGTCACCGGCCAGGGCACCGCCGCGGTCGCCGGCGAGAGCCTGGCCGTCGCCCTGTCGGATGCGCTGAAGGACACCGCCGTGCGGGTCGACGCCGTGCTCGCCACCGAGCTCTCCGGCTTCGCCATGCGGCCCGACATGTCAGACACGCTCGTCGTGGCCATCAGCCAGTCGGGGACGACCACCGACACCAACCGCACGGTCGACGTGGTGCGGGCGCGCGGCGCCCGGGTCATCGCCATCGTGAACCGCCGCAACAGCGACCTCACCGACAAGGTCGACGGCGTGCTCTACACCTCCGACGGACGCGACGTGGAGATGAGCGTCGCCTCGACGAAGGCCTTCTACTCCCAGATCGCCGCCGGCTTCCTGCTCACGGTCGCACTGGCGGACGCCTTCGGGGTCGCTCCCGCCGCCGATCGCCAGGCGCTGCTGGCCGCCCTGCGTGATCTCCCCGAGGCCCTCGAAGCCACCATCGCCACACGGCCCGCCGTCGCCGCCGCCGCTCAGCAACTGGCCCCGCACCGCCGGTACTGGGCCATCGTTGGCAACGGCGCCAACCGGGTGGCCGCCCGCGAGATCAGGATCAAGCTCTCCGAGCTCTGCTACAAGTCCATCGCCTGCGACAGCACCGAGGACAAGAAGCACATCGACCTGTCGTCCGAGCCACTCATCCTCGTGTGCGCCGCCGGCCTCGAGGGCTCGAACGCCGACGACGTGGCCAAGGAGGTGGCCATCTACCGGGCCCACAAGGCCGCGCCGGTGGTCATCGCCACCGAGGGCGAAGGGCGCTTCGCAGCGGCACTCCAGGCCCTCACCGTCCCCGCCACCGACCCGCGCCTGGCCTTCGTGCTGGCGGCCATGGTCGGCCACCTCTTCGGCTACGAGGCGGCGCTGGCCATCGACGGGCTGGCCAAGCCTCTGCGCTCGGCGCGAGCGGCGATCGAGGGCACGGTGGCCCACAGCATCGCCACCGCCGACCCCGAGCGGCTGCTCACCGGCCTGACCTCCACCCTCGAGCCCCTCGCCGGCCAGTTCTTCGACGGCCTGCGGGCGGGCGAGTACGACGGCCACCTCGAGGCCAGCACCGCGGTGCGGGTGGCCTCGATGTTCCGCTACGCCCTGGGCGTCACGCCGCTCGACCTCTACCAGATCGAGAACGGCAAGGTCGGCACCCCGGCGGTGGTGGTCGAGGATCTCACCGCCGCCCTCGGCCGCGCCATCGAGGAGCTCACCCGCCCCATCGACGCCATCAAGCACCAGGCCAAGACCGTGACCGTGGGCATCTCCCGCTCGGACGAGACGCTCCTGGCCGCCCCGCTGGTCCGGGCCGTGCTCGACGCCGGCGCCGCCCGCGACCGCCTCAGCTACCGCTCGCTGCGCACGCTGGCCGACCTCGACCCCGCCGTGGTCGAGGTCACCGGCTTCACCCGCTACCGGATCGACGGTCGGGTGGACACCGGGGAGGCCACCTCGGTGGTGGTCGACCGCGGGGGCATCGCCCGGGAGCTCACCTCCCGTACCGAGCGCAACCCGGCGCTGCGGGGCACCAAGAACCGCGTCGCCACCGACCGCGAGGTGCTGGTGGCCAAGGGTCGCCGCGACGGCCGCACCCTGGTCATCGTCCCCGAGATCAAGGACAACCAGGCCACCGGGCTCACCCTGCTCCACGTCCGCTTCGCCTCCCACCTGCCCGTGGCCACCATGCGCGCCGTGCTCCAGGGCTACCGCGGCCGGTTCGCGGCGCTGCGCGACTCGGTCACGGAGACCGAGCCGACCTTCCGCGAGGACCTGCTCCGCGACCTCGACGTCGTCACCCTGCTCACCGAGCCGGTCACCGACCTCGCCGAGCGGTGGCGGGCCAACGGCGCCTCGTGACGGGCCCGGGCGAGCCGTCGTGAGGGCCCGGTGATCGGGATCGGGACCGACCTGGTCGACCTGGACCGCTTCCGGGACGCCCTGGAGCGCACCCCGGGGCTCGTCCCCCGCCTCTTCTCGCCCGCCGAGCAGGCCTACGCCGAGCGCCGCAACGACCCCACCGAGCGCTACGCGGCCCGGTTCGCGGCCAAGGAGGCCGTCATGAAGGCACTGGGGGTGGGCCTCGGCGCCTGCGAGTTCACCGACATCGAGGTGGTGCGCGACGAGGACTCGGGTGCGCCGGCGGTGGCCCTGCGGGGCCGGGCCGCCGTCCTCGCCGAGGAGGCCGGCGTGACCCGCTGGCTGCTCACCCTCACCCACTCGCACGCCGCCGCCCACGCCATCGCGGTCGCGCTGTGATCCCCGTCGTCACCCCCGAGGAGATGGGCGCCATCGACGCGGCGGCGCCAGCGCCCGTCGAGGAGCTCATCGAGCGGGCCGGGACCGCGGTGGCCCAGGCGGCCATCCAGCTGCTCGGGGGCACCTACGGGCGGCGGGTCGTGGTGCTGGCGGGCAAGGGCAACAACGGCAACGACGGCCGGGCCGCCGCGGCGCGGCTCAGGCGTCGGGGCGTGCGCGTCGAGGTCGTGCGCGCCGATCTGGCCCCCGACCACCTGCCAGCGTGCGATCTGGTGATCGATGCCGCCTACGGCACCGGCTTCCGCGGCACCTATGAGGCGCCCGATCCCGGCGCCGCCCCCGTGCTCGCGGTCGACATCCCCTCCGGGGTCGACGGCCTCACCGGGGTCGCCTCGGGCCGGGTGCTCCGGGCGACCCGCACGGTGACCTTCGCGGCCCTGAAGCCAGGGTTGGTGTTCAACGACGGCCTCGAACTGGCCGGCGACGTCCACACCGCCGACATCGGCCTCGACGTCTCCGGCGCGTCGGTCCACCAGATCGAGGCGGCCGACGTCGCCGCGTGGCTGCGCCGACCCCCGGTCGACGCCCACAAGTGGCAGCGGGCGGTCTGGTGCATCGCCGGGTCGCCCGGGATGACGGGAGCCGCCCACCTGGCCGCCCGCGCCGCGCAGCGCGCCGGTGCCGGCTACGTCCGCCTCAGCTCGCCCGGGGTGGTGGACGACCCGCTGCGCCCGACCGAGGCCGTGGGCCACGCCCTGCCGCCCGAGGTGTGGACCCCCGACGTCGGCCACGACGCCCACCGCTTCGGCGCCTTCGTCATCGGGCCCGGCCTCGGCCGCACCGAAGAGGTGGCCACCGGCGTCCGTGCCCTGCTCCGCGAGCTGGCCCAGCCCGTCGTGCTCGACGGGGACGGGTTGTCCACCCTCGGCTCGCGGGCGATCCACTTCTTGACGTCGCGCCGGGATCCGTTGATCCTCACCCCCCACGACGGGGAGTTCGAGCGCCTCGCCGACCACCCACCGGGACCCGATCGCATCGCCTCGGCCCGTGCCCTGGCCGCCGAGACCGGCGCCGTGGTGCTGCTCAAAGGGCACACCACGGTCGTGGCCGAACCGGGCGGCGAGGTGCTGCTCTCCGCCAGCGGGGACAGCCGCCTCGCCACCGCCGGCACGGGCGATGTCCTCGCTGGGGTGATCGGCGCCCTCTGCGCCTCCGGCGTCGACCCGTTCCACGCCGCCGCCGCCGGTGCATTCATCCACGGCGTGGCCGGCACCCTAGGCTGGCGGCGAGGACTGGTGGCCGGCGACCTCGTCGACCTCCTGCCCGAGGCGGTCGAGCGCATCACCTCGTCCGACGGCCCCTGAGGCACCACCGGCCCGACCCTTGCCCCTCCGACCTGCAGCCCAATCGACAGGACCCCGATGCTGACCCAGGACCTGCCCGTTCGTGACGTCATGACCACCGAGGTGGTGACGGTCACCCCCGACCAGTCCATCGAGGACGCCATGGGCGCTCTCGTCACCGCCGGCGTCGACGCCGCCCCGGTCGTGGACGCCGCCGGCACCGTGGTGGGCGTGCTCTCCACCGGCGACCTCATCGTGCAGGACGCCCAGGTGCACGGCCCCACGGTCATCAGCCTGTTCGGCGCCTACATCGAGCTCCCGTCGTGGCGCAAGGAGTTCGAGGACGACTTCAAGAAGGCCGTGGGCGCGGTCGTCTCCGAGGTGATGGACGACGAGCCCATCACCTGCGGCCCCGACGACACCGTCGGCGCCGCCGCGACGCTCATGCACGACAACGACGCCTCCCGCCTCCCGGTCGTCGATGGCGGCCAACTGGTGGGCATCATCGCCCGGGGCGACATCCTGCGGGCCATGGTCGAGGCCGGCCGTGACACCTCCGGGACGACCGACGCCTGATCCCACCGGCGCCGGCGTCCCCGTCACGGGACGCCCGGCCTGGGCCGAGGTCGACCTCGCCGCCGTCGCCCACAACGTCGCCGTCCTCATCGAGCGGGTGGCGCCGGCGCAGGTGTGTGCCGTGGTCAAGGCCAACGGCTACGGCCATGGTGCGGTCCCCGTCGCCCGGGCCGCCGTCGGCGCCGGCGCGTCCTGGCTGGCCGTGGCGCTGGTGGACGAGGGGGTCGAGCTGCGTGACGCGGGCCTCGACGCGCCCGTGCTCGTGCTCTCCGAGCCCCGCCCCGAGGAGATGCCCCGGGTGGTGGCCGAGAGGTTGACCCCTGCCGTCTACACGCTGGAGGGCGTCACCGCCCTGGCCGAGGCGGCCCGGGTGGCAGGGGTCGTGGTCCCGGTGCACCTGAAGGTCAACACGGGCATGAATCGGGTGGGTGCGCAGCCCGGCGAGGTGCTCACGCTGGCTCGAGCCATCGACACCGACCCGGCGCTGCGCCTGGACGCGCTCTGGACCCACTGCGCGGTAGCGGACGAGCCCGACCACCCCTTCACCGCCGAGCAGCTGGCGCGCTTTCGGGCCGCGGCCGCCGAGCTCGAGGGTGAGGGGTTGCACCCGCCCCTGTTGCACGCCGCCAACTCCGCTGCCGCGCTCGTGCATCCCGAAGCCCGCTTCGACCTCGTCCGAGCCGGGATCGCCGTCTACGGCATCGATCCGGCGCCGGCGCTGACCGGCGTGGCCGCCCTCCAGCCGGCCCTGTCGCTGCACGCCCACGTCACCCACGTGAAGCGCGTGGGCGCCGGCGAGCGGGTGTCGTACGGCCTCCGCCACGAGTTCGGCCGCGACGCCACCGTCGCCACGGTCCCCCTGGGCTACGCCGACGGCGTGCCCCGGCGCCTCAGCGGGGTGGGCGGCGAGGTCCTCGTCGGAGGCCGGCGCAGACCCATCGTCGGCGTGGTCACCATGGACCAGCTGATGGTCGACTGCGGCGACGACCCGGTGGCGGTCGGCGACGAGGTCGTCCTCATCGGCCGCCAGGGCGCCGAGGCGGTCACCGCCAACGAGTGGGGCGACCGCCTCGGCACCATCGGCTACGAGGTGGTGTGCGGGATCGGCCCGCGGGTGCCCCGGGTCTACCGGGGCGGCTGAGGCTCCGCCGTTACTTGGCGGCGATCTGCTCGAGCAGCAGGACCATCTTCTCCTCGTTGGTGGGGTCGGCCGGTGCGGCGCCGGCGGCGCGACGCTCCCGCAGGGCGTTCATGGGCACGACCAGGAAGAAGTACAGCGCCGCACCCACGAGCAGCAGGTTGACGATGGCGGTGATGAGCACGCCGTAGCGGATCACGCTGTCGCCGATGCCGATGGTCAGGTCGTTGAAGTCGGGCTTGCCGATGATGGCCGCCACGATCGGCATGATGATGCCGTCCACGAGCGCGTTGACCACCTCCTTGAAGGCGAGGCCGAGGATGAGGCCGACGGCCAGGTCGATGGCGTTGCCCTGGATGATGAACTTCTTGAAGCCTTCGAGCATGGGGGTTGCTCCCTCTCCGTAGCGGTGCGACGTCCCGTGATCGGTCGTCGCGCGGTTCCCGCCCCGACCGTAGACCTACGCTCGTGCCGTGATCACCGAGGTGCCCGGGGTCTGGGCCGGCCATTGGACCGACGCCGTCGGCCGGACGGGCTGCACCGTGGTCCTGTTCCCCGAGGGCACGGTCGCCTCGGGCGAGGTGCGGGGCGGGGCCCCGGCCACCCGCGAGACCGCGCTGCTGGCGCCCGAGCGCCTGGTGGACCGGGTCGACGCCGTCGTCCTGTCGGGCGGCTCCGCCTTCGGGCTGGCCGCCGCCGACGGCGTCATGCGCTTCTGCGAGGAGCAGGGCGCCGGCTTCCCCACCTCGGCCGGCCCGGTGCCCATCGTCGTCGGGTTGTCGCTCTACGACCTGGGGGTGGGCGATGCCCGGGCCCGCCCGGGGGCCGAGCAGGGCTACGCCGCGTGCGTGGCCGCCCGCCCGGAGCCGATGACGCTCGGGCAGGTGGGCGCAGGCACCGGTGCGACGTTCGGGACCTGGGGTGGTGCCGGTGCCGGGCGTCCCGGTGGTCTCGGTGGAGCGGTGCAGCGACAGGGCGACCTCGTCGTGGCGGCGCTCCTCGCGGTCAACGCCTCCGGCTGGGTGGACACCGGCGACATCGACCCCCGTCCCGGTGGCGGGGGCCTCGCCACCAACACCACCATCGGGGTGGTGGTCACCAACGCCCGCCTCGACAAGGTCGGGTGCCACCTGCTGGCCCAGTCGGCCCACGACGGTCTCGCCCGCGCCCTCGTCCCGGCCCACACCCGCTTCGACGGCGACGCCGTGGTCACGGCGTCGGTCGGCCCCGACGAGGCCAAGGTGGACGCCCAGGTGGACCACGTGCGCTGGCTGGCCATGACCACCGTCGAGCAGGCCATCCGCGCCGTCGGCGCGATCCGCCGGGCCTGACCGTCCCGATCCTGCCCTGCCGGCCCGTTCGGCCCCTTCTGGGACCACCGTGTTGTCGCAGGGAACAACGGGGTGGACCCGGAACGAGGGGGGTGGGGTCCGGGGAGGGGTCGAGTGGGGGCGACGGCCCTAGCCTGGGCACGATGTTCGAGGTCGCCACCACCTCGGCGGCGGGCACCAGGGCCGTCGCCGCCGCCGTCGCCGGTCAGGTCCGCGCCGGGGACCTGCTCGTGCTCGCCGGCGACCTCGGGGCCGGCAAGACCGCCTTCACCCAGGGCTTCGGCGCGGCGCTGGGTGTCGAGGTGCCCATCACCAGCCCCACGTTCACGCTGGCGCAGCGCTACGAGGGTCGCCTGCGGGTCCACCACCTCGACGTGTACCGCCTCAGCGGGCCCGAGGAGGCCGCCGACCTCGACATCGCCGACCTGCTCGAGGACGAGGCCGTCACCCTGATCGAGTGGGGCGACACCATCCGTCCCGCCCTGCCCCCCGACTTCCTCGAGGTGCGCTTCACCCTCGGCGAGGGCGACGACGATCGCAGCATCGCCTTCACCGCCGTCGGCCCCGGTTGGACCGACCGCCTGCCGGCGCTGGCCGAGGCCATCGCCGAGGTCGTCCCGTGCTGATCCTCGGCATCGACACCGCCACCGATCAGGTGAGCGTGGCCATCGGCGGCCACGAGGGCGTGCTCGGCTCGGTGGCCGTCGCCCGTGGGCGCCGCCACGCCGAGACCCTGACCCCCGCCATCGAGTTCCTGGCGGCCCAGACCGATGTCGGCCTCGACGAGATCGGGGTGGTCGCCGTCGACGTCGGGCCGGGGCTGTTCACCGGCCTGCGGGTCGGGATCGCCACGGCGAAGGCCATGGCGTACGCGCTGCGGGTGCCCATGATCGGCGTGGCCAGCCTCGACCTGGTGGCCTTCCCGTTGCGGGAGACCGGCCGCCTGATCGTCGCCGCCGTGGACGCTCGACGGGGTGAGCTGTTCTACGCGCTCTACCGGCCGGTGCCCGGCGGCGTGCAGCGCCTCGGCGAGTACCAGGTGGGCTCGCCCGGCGACCTGGTCTCCGAGCTCGTGGCCCGGGGCGAGGAGTGCCTGCTCGTGGGCGACGGCGCCCGCCGCTACAACGACGACTTCGAGGGCCTCAGCCGGGTGCGGGTCGCCGATCAGGAGGTCGCCCACCCGAGCGCGGCCTCGCTCGTGCAGCTCGCCCACGCCCAGGCGCTGCGTGAGGAGTTCATCCAGCCGTGGGAGCTCGAGCCGCTGTACCTGCGCACCCCCGACGCGATCGCCAACTGGACCTCCCGCGCCGACGAGGGGCCCTCGTGATCGACCCGACCGAGCTCGAGGTCGTGGCGGTCCCCGCCGGTGCCCCTGACGACCTCGCCATCGTGCCCATGCGCCGCCGACACCTGCGCGGGGTGCTGCGCATCGAGACGCAGGCGTACCCCAAGCCGTGGACCTACGGGCTCTACCTCAGCGAGCTGGCCCTCGGGGGCCTGCGCTGCTACCTCGTGGCCCGCAGCCGGGGCGAGGTCGTGGGCTACGGCGGCGTGATGTACATCGGCCCCGACGCCCACGTCACCACCCTGGCCACCGCCCCCGAGTTCCATCGCCGGGGGATCGCCGGCCGCGTGCTGCTGGGCCTCGCCCGCGCCGCGGTGGCCCACGGCGCCGAGAACCTGACCCTCGAGGTCCGGGTGAGCAACGACGCGGCCATCGCCCTCTACCGTCGGTTCGGCTTCGTCCCGGCCGGGGTGCGCAAGAACTACTACGCCGAGGTCAAGGAGGACGCGCTCGTGATGTGGGCCAACGACATCGGCACCGACGAGTACGCCACCCGCCTCGCCCGGCTCGCGGCCGAGCTCGACCCCACGGGCACGGTGCCGACCGCCGGCCTCCGGGTGACCGCCGAGGCCGACCGCACCGACGCCGCACCCGGGGAGGACCGCACGTGATCGCCGACGACGCCCGCATCCTCGGCATCGAGACGTCCTGTGACGAGACGGCGGCGGCCGTGCTCCAGGGGCCGCGGCGGGTGCTGTCCTCGGTGGTCAGCAGCCAGATCGACCTCCACGCCCAGTTCGGCGGGGTGGTGCCCGAGATCGCCGGCCGGGCGCACGTCGAGCTGGCGGTGCCGGTGGTGGCCGAGGCCGTCGTCGGCGCGGGCCTGACCGAGGGCGACATCGACGCCGTCGCCGCCACGGTGGGCCCCGGCCTCATCGGCTCGCTGCTGGTCGGGGTCAGCACCGCCAAGGCCCTCGCCCTCACCTGGGGCGTGCCCTTCGTGGGCGTCAACCACCTCGAGGCCCACCTGTACGCCGCCGGACTGGAGGCGCCCGAGGTCGAGCCACCCTTCGTGACCCTGCTCGTGTCCGGCGGCCACACGCTGCTCGTCGCCACCGAGTCGTACGGCCAGCACCGGGTGCTCGGCTCGACCATCGACGATGCCGCCGGCGAGGCCTTCGACAAGGTGGCCCGCTACCTCGACCTCGGCTACCCCGGCGGCCCGGTCATCGACCGCCTGGCCGTCGAGGGCGACCGCGACGCCATCGCCTTTCCCCGGGCGATGCGCCACGACGGCCTCGACTTCTCCTTCAGCGGTCTCAAGACCTCGGTGGTCAACCACGTGCGCAAGCACCCCGACGTGGCCGTGGCCGACGTGGCCGCCTCGTTCCAGGAGGCCGTGGTCGACGTGCTGGTGGCCAAGACCCTGGCCGCGGCCGACGAGGTCGGCGCCGACGTGCTGTGCCTCGGCGGCGGCGTGGCCGCCAACTCCCGCCTGCGCGAGGTGTTCCTCGACGCCTGCGACGCCAGCGGCCGCAAGGGCTACGTCCCCAGCCTGGCCATGTGCACCGACAACGCCGCCATGGTGGCCGCCGCGGGCTGGTGGCGCCTGCACCACGACGGGCCCACGAGCCTCGGCGCCGGCGCCGACCCGTCCCTGCGCCTGGTCTGAGTCCGTCGGCCTACTCGGCAGTTGCCGGGTCCAGCGCCGGGCGCACGTGGCCCCACAGGTCCTCGGCGGCGAGGCGGGCGCCGAGCTCGTTGGTGTGGGCGCCGTCGAGGTACACGTCGTCCTCGACGCCGTCGTAGACGCGGGTGCCGTCGATGGTGCCCGGCGGGAGCCCGTCGAGGAAGGCGGGGTCCCAGCCGTGGGCCTGGGGCTGGAGGACGAAGCGCACAGGCACGTCGTGGCGGGCGGCGACGTCGCGGGCGGCGGCGTGGCTGCGGGCGTACACGTCGAGTGCGGTGTCCACCACGATCGCCGGGCTGGCCACCCGCTCGCTCTGCATCCACGAGGGCAGCTCGCCGGGTGCGCGGGTGAAGCGGTCGACGAGGCGGGCCACGCCGCTGTTGCGGCGATAGGCGGTGGCGAGGTCCCGCACGCTGTCGAGGTAGCCGGGCTCGGTGTAGTACCGCTGGTGGACCTCGCCGCCGAGGTGGCGCATCAGCTGCGATCCACCGTGGGTGGGGTCCTCCGAGAAGTCGCTCTGCTGCACGGCGAAGTCGTTGAGGCCGTCGTAGAAGACCGCCAGGTCGTAGCGCTCGCCGGCGGCGAGGAGTCGCTCGAAGTACTGGTACTGCTGCCAGGCGACCCAGCCGTACATGCCGTAGTTGTGCACCTCGAGGGCGATCCCTTCGGACTCGGCGACGCGTGCCAGCTCGGAGGCGATGGTGTGATCGTCACGTTGGCCCACCCCCCACACGACCGAGCCCCCGAAGATGGCCACCCGGAGGGGTTCCTCGCCGTCGGGCACGGCGGGCTGGTACGAGATCCGTTCGAGGTCCGTGGTGTTGATGTAGCGGCTCTCGTAGGGATGGAAGCCGTACATCAGGTAGGGCTCGTAGTCCTGGCGCTCGGCGAAGAGACGCAGGCCGTCCTCGGTGTACTGCTCGGCCCAGGGCTCGTCGCGGACGGCGGGCGCGTCCATGGTGTCGACGAGCCAGCGTTGGGCCTGGAGGAACGCCGCCTGCTCGCCCGGCGCGATCCCGGTGCCGCCGAGGAACGCACCGAGCGCGACGTCGAGCGCCACCAGCGCCACGACCGCGAGGGCGAGCCGGCCGAGCAGGCCCCCCGTGGTCAGGCGCCGACGGGAGGGCTCGCCGCCGACAGCCCGCCGGGGCGCGGCCTCGATCGGGCCGGTCTCCTCCGTCGGGGTCTCGCCGCCCGCCGCGACCCGGGGTGCGGGCGTCCTGGGGACCCAGCCGTCCGCCCCGCGCGGCACGCCGAACGGCCGTCGACGCAACGGGGTGGTCACGACCCAGAAGGGCACGATGACCACGACGAAGAGGGCGCCCAGCGCCACGAACGAGAGGGCGCGTCCCGCACCGTGGCGCAGGGAGGCAACGCCACGGCGGACCGCCGGACCGAACCCCGGATGGAGGGTCTGGGCCTGGCCGAGCGCCAGCGCCAAGAGGGCGACGGCGAGGGCCGCCAGGGGGCGACCCCACGCCACCAGGGCGAGGGCCAACGACGCCGCGACGAACGGACCGACCCACTTGCGGGTCGCACGGGCCGCTCCGGGACCGCTGCGGGTCGCCGGAGGGCCGGTCGTCACCACCGTCCCCATGCGCAGAGTCTCGCACTCCGGGTTGCCGCCTTCGCGGTCGCGGTCGTAGCATTAGCACTCGGCACCCGAGAGTGCTAAAGCTTCCACCAGAAGCACGCAGCCGAGAAGCAACGTCCGAGAAGACACAGGGAGTTACCCGCAATGAACCTCCAGCCCCTCGACGACCGCATCGTCGTCAAGCCCGGCGAGTCCGAGGAGACCACCGCCAGCGGCCTGGTCATCCCCGACACCGCCAAGGAGAAGCCCCAGCAGGGCGAAGTCCTCGCCGTCGGCCCCGGCAAGCGCTCCGATCAGACCGGCGAGCTCATCCCCATGGACGTGAGCGTCGGTGACACCGTCGTCTACAGCAAGTACGGCGGCACCGAGATCTCCTCGGGCGGCCAGGATCTCCTGATCCTCTCGGCCCGCGACGTCCTCGCGATCGTCAAGTAGGCGCCGATGTCGAAGATCCTGAAGTTCGACGAGGACGCCCGCCGCGGCCTCGAGGCCGGCGTGAACAAGCTGGCCGACGCGGTGAAGGTGACCCTCGGCCCCAAGGGCCGCAACGTGGTGCTGGACAAGAAGTTCGGCGCCCCCACCATCACCAACGACGGCGTCTCCATCGCCCGTGAGGTGGAGCTCGAGGACCCCTTCGAGAACATGGGTGCCCAGCTCGTGAAGGAGGTGGCCACCAAGACCAACGACATCGCGGGTGACGGCACCACCACCGCCACCGTGCTGGCCCAGGCCATGGTCAAGGAGGGCCTCCGCAACGTGGCCGCCGGCGCCAACCCGATGAGCCTCAAGAAGGGCATCGAGAAGGCCGTCGCCGCCGCCGTCGAGTCCCTGGCCGACCAGGCCAAGGAGATCGACGAGAAGTCGGAGATCGCCCAGGTCGCCGCCATCTCGGCCGCCGACCCGGCCATCGGCAAGGTCATCGCCGACGCCATCGACAAGGTGGGCAAGGACGGCGTGGTCACCGTCGAGGAGTCGAACACCTTCGGCATGGACCTCGACTTCACCGAGGGCATGCAGTTCGACAAGGGCTACCTGTCGCCGTACTTCGTCACCGACGCCGAGCGCCAGGAAGCGGTCCTCGAGGACCCGTACATCCTGTTCATGAACGGCAAGATCGGTTCGGTCCAGGACCTGCTGCCCGTCCTCGAGAAGGTCATGCAGAGCGGCAAGCAGCTGCTCATCGTGGCCGAGGACGTCGAGGGCGAGGCCCTCGCCACCCTGGTGGTCAACAAGATCCGCGGCACGTTCCACGCCGCCGCGGTCAAGGCCCCCGGCTTCGGCGAGCGCCGCAAGGCGATGCTCCAGGACATGGCGGTGCTCACCGGCGGTCAGGTCATCTCCGAGGAGATCGGCCTCAAGCTGGACAACACCACCCTCGACCTGCTCGGTCGGGCCCGCAAGGTCGTCATCACCAAGGACACCACCACCATCGTGGAAGGTGCCGGCGACAAGGCGGACGTCGACGGTCGCATCGCGCAGATCCGGCGTGAGATCGAGGAGAGCGACTCCGACTGGGACCGCGAGAAGCTCCAGGAGCGCCTCGCCAAGCTGGCCGGCGGCGTCGCCGTCGTCCAGGTCGGTGCCGCCACCGAGGTGGAGCTCAAGGAGAAGAAGCACCGCATCGAAGACGCCCTGTCGGCCACCCGGGCCGCCATCGAGGAGGGTGTGGTCGCCGGCGGCGGCACCGCCCTGCTCCGCACCCGGGAGTCGGTGGAGAAGGTGGTCAAGAAGCTGAAGGACGACGAGTCGACCGGCGCCAAGATGGTGCTCGTCAGTCTCGACGCCCCGGCCCGCCTGATCGCCGAGAACGCCGGCCACGAAGGTTCCGTCGTCGTCCGTCAGACCTCGGGCGAGATCGGCCCCATCGGGTTCAACGCCGCCACCGGCGAGTTCGAGGACCTGATCAAGGCCGGCGTCATCGACCCCGCCAAGGTGACCCGTGCAGCGCTGCAGAACGCGGCGTCGATCGCGGCCATGCTCCTGACCACCGAGGCCCTCGTCGCCGACAAGCCCGAGGAAGAGTCGGCCATGCCGGCGATGCCGGGCGGCGGCATGGGCGGCATGGGCGGAATGGGGGGCATGATGTGATCCTCCCGCTGGGGCGCGGCTGACCGCCCCCGGCGGGTCCTGTCACCGATCCGGTATCCGAGAATCGCCACGGAAAGGCATGTGGCGATCTCTCGGACCCTCCGGATCGGCGCCACCCCCCGGGGGCTCGCTCCTCGCCCCGGTGGGGCTGATCACCTCATGCTCATTCCGAGTCTGGAAGAGCGCCGGCCCTTCGGGCCGGCGCTCTTCGGGTTTTCGGACGCCGTGGCGCGTCTAGGGTCAGGCGCCATGGATTCGGAGACTGCAGAGATCGAGATCGACGCTTCGCCCTCGGAGACGTGGGCGGTCGTGGGGGACTTCGGGGGGCTGATCTGGATGCCCGGGATCGACGAGTGCACCGTCGACGGCGACGTCCGGACGATCTCGATGATGGGCATGGAGATCAAGGAGCAGCTGAAGGGCCGTGACGAGGACGCCCGCTCCATCGCCTACGCCATCGTCGACGGCCCCGTGCCGCTCGACAGCCACCTCGCCACCATCACCGTGCACGACGGCGCCGACGGCGGCTCCCGGGTGACCTGGCAGGTCGACGTGGAGCCCGAGGGCGCCGCCATGTTCAAGGACATCTACCAGGGAGCGCTCGGCGCCCTGAAGGACAAGCTCGAGGGCTAGGGCACCTCGTCGGGCGGCACGCCGCCGTCCTCGGATTCGGCCTGCTGGACCTCCTCGACCGCTTCCTCCTCGGAACGGGCGAGGAGGCGGCCGGTCTGGTGGCGGACCCGCCCGAGGTTGCCGACCAGCGCGGCCACGAGGGTCACCAGGAAGATCTGGCCGACCAGCGACTCGATCATGGCGAACGACCGCGCCAGCTGGCCCACGGGCACGATGTCGCCGTAGCCGAGGGTGGCCAGGGTGACGTAGCTGAAGTAGAGCAGCCCGAACTGGGGACTCTCCCCGAGGTTCCCCCCGAACACGCTGGGATCGATGTCCCACATCGCGTGGTAGACGAACGCGAAGGCCATGCCGAACAGCAGGTAGGCGCAGATGGCGCCCAGCACGGTCTGGCCGCTGATCACCAGGTGCTGGAAGATGCGGCGCAGGATCACCACCGGGGTCACGACCACGAGGACGCCGAGGAGCAGGCTCGAGAAGGCCTCGCTGTCGGTGACCCCGGCCAACGCGTTACCGGCCAGGCCGAGCAGGGCCAGGGTGACGGCGCCGAGGGCGAGCCGGTGGGTGCGGGGCGTCACGTGGGAGATGCGCAGGGCCAGGAGCAGCACCGCCGCCATCAGGAACCCCTGGATGGTGGCCCCCCACTTGTTGTCGTCGAGGAAGGGGATCAGGACGAACTGGGCGAGGATGACCACGAGCAACAGCCCATAGCTGTCGACCAGCTTCGGCGGCTTGGCCGGATCCTGTGCACGCCCCACAGCTCCGTTTGCTAGCACACGCGCCGGTACCATCGGCCCATGGACCAGCGCCCGCCGCCCGACCCCGCCAAGCTCCTCTCGTACTGGATGGAGTGGGAGAAGGGCGAGACCACGCCGGGCACCGTGATGAAGAACCTGAAGGTCGGCGGCCTGCGAGAGCTCCTCGAGGCCATGGTCGAGCCGCCCACGCCTTGATGCCGGGCGCTCGGGGCGGATCGCAGGTCATCCCCCGCCCGGCCGACGTACAGCCCGGCGGGCCCGCCCCGTGGGCGGGTCTGGCGCCGGACGAGCGCCGCGTCCCCCTCGGAACCGTGGTCGAGGCGGTGGAGCGCCTCGGCGAGCCGCGTCCCATCACCGGCGGCGCACCCCCGGGGGCGCGACCGTCGGCCGTGCTCGTCCCTCTTTACGAGGACGCGGGCGAGACGGTGGTGGTGCTCACTCGCCGTGCCCAGCACCTGCGCGCGCACAAGGGCGAGGTGAGCTTCCCGGGTGGTCGCCAGGAGCCCGGCGAGGTGCCGACGGAGACCGCACTGCGCGAAGCCGAGGAGGAGACCGCCCTGCCCCCGGCCACCGTCGAGGTGATCGGCGAACTCGACCCCCTCGCCACTTTCTCGAGCCAGTCCCTCATCGTGCCCGTGGTGGGACGACTCGCCGGGCGTCCCGAGCTCGTGGCCCAGGAGGCCGAGGTCGAGGCCATCCTCCACGTACCGCTTTCCGAGCTGCTGCACGACGACGCCTACCGGGAGGAGCTCTGGCGCTTTCCCCAGGGGTACCACCCGCTCTACTTCTTCGAGATCCCGGGGGACACCGTCTGGGGCGCCACCGCGCGGTTGTTGCACCAGTTGCTCTCGGTCGTCACGGGGACGGGACGATGAGCGAGGGGACGGGCCCCGTGGAGCCGCCCAGCTTCCACATGACGCCCGACGAGTTCCGCCGGCGGGGCTACGAGGTCGTGGACTGGATCGCCCGCTACCTGGAGGGAGTCGAGGACCGACCGGTGCTGTCGCAGGTGGCGCCGGGCGAGGTCCGGTCGCAGCTGCCCGAGCACCCGCCCGAGCACCCGGAGCCCTTCGAGGCGGTCATGGCCGACGTCGAGCGGGTCATCCTCCCCGGGGTCACGCACTGGCAGTCCCCCAACTTCTTCGCCTACTTCCCGGCCAACTCGTCGGGCCCGTCGGTGCTCGGCGACCTGCTCTCGTCGGGCCTCGGCGTGCAGGGGATGCTCTGGGCCACCAGCCCGGCCTGCACCGAGCTCGAGACCGTCGTGCTCGACTGGGTCATCGATCTGCTCGATCTGCCCGACCGCTTCCGCTCGACCGGTGCGGGGGGAGGCGTGATCCAGGACTCGGCGTCGAGCGCCACCCTCTGCGCCGTCATCGCCGCCCGTCACCGGGCGGCCCCCGACGGCGACCTGACCGGCCTGGTGGCCTACACCTCGAACCAGGCCCACTCGTCGGTCGAGAAGGGCGTGCGGGTCGCCGGGCTGCCCGCGTCCGCCCTGCGCACCATCGACGTCGACGAGTCGTTCGCGATGCGCCCCGACGCCCTCGCCGCCGCGGTCGAGGCCGACCTGGCCGCCGGACTTCGGCCATTCTTCGTGTGCGCCACCGTGGGCACGACGTCGTCGACGGCGCTCGACCCGGTGCCGGCCATCGCCGACGTGTGCGAGCGCCACGGCCTCTGGCTCCATGTGGACGCGGCCATGAGCGGATCCGCAGCGGTGGTGCCCGAGCTGCGCTTCGTGAACGACGGCCTCGAGCGGGTCGACAGCTACTGCTTCGACCCCCACAAATGGCTGTTCACCAACTTCGACTGCGACTGCTTCTACGTGGCCGACCGCTCGGCCCTCGTCGGGGCGCTTTCGGTGCTGCCCGAGTACCTGCGCAACGCCGCCTCCGAGGCGGGCGCGGTCGTCGACTACCGCGACTGGCACGTGCCCCTGGGCCGGCGCTTCCGCGCCCTGAAGCTCTGGATGGTCATCCGCCACTACGGCGCCGAGGGCCTGCGCCACCACCTCCGGCGCCACGTCGAGCTCACCCGCGAGCTGGTGGGCTGGATCGACGCCGACGACCGCTTCGAACTGGCTGCCCCCGTGCCCCTGAACCTCGTGTGTTTCCGCCACGTCGGCGGGGACGAGGTCAACCAGCGCGTCCTCGACGCCTGCAACGCATCGGGGGCCCTCCACCTCACCCACACCCGGCTCGACGGACACCTCACCCTGCGCCTGTGCGTCGGCCAGACCACCACCGAGCGCCGCCACGTCGAGGCCGCCTGGCAGCGCATCGCCGGTCTGGCCTGACGGGTGCGCCGACGCGCGCGCCTGCTTCAGCGGGGCGGAGCCACGTCTGCCATCTCCGTCAGCATCGGGGCCAACTCGGCCCACATGGCCTCCGCCACCATCCGGGCGCCGATCTCGTTGGTGTGGACGTCGCTGATGTAGACCTCGTCCTGACGTCCGTCCAGTGCGTCGGAGATGTCGACGACGTCGTTCGGCAGGCCGGTGAGGACCGCGGGGCTCCACCCCGTGGAGGTCGGCTGCCAGAAGAAGCGGACGGGTACGCGGTGCGTCCGGGCGAGTGGTCGGATCAGGTCCAGGGACCGGCGGTAGACCGACAGGGCGGCGGCCCGTTGCTCTTCTTCGCTCTCATCGCTCAGGTGGGCTTGCCACGACGGTGCCGGTGCCGTGCCGAAGAGGTGGTCCGCCGTCCGCCAGAGCCCACTGCTGCGGCGGTAGGCGTCGAGGAGCTCCCGCGGTCCTCCGAGGAAGCCGGGGGCGGTCTCGTGTTCCTCGTGGAAGCGGGTGGCGAGGGACTGGAGGCTGCTGGCGCCGAAGTGCGTGGGATCGGTGGAGTACTCGGTGCGCTGCGCCAGGAACTCGTTGTACCCGTCGTAGAACACCGCCAGATCGAACTCACGCCCTGCGGCGAGGAGACGTTCGAAGTAGGCCTGCTCCTGCCAGGAGACCCATGCCGGGAAGCCGTAGTTGTGCACCTCGAGGGTGACGCCGTCCTCCTCGGCGAGGCGAGCCACCTCCGAGGGGACGGTGTGCTCGTCGCGCTGTCCGATGCCGAAGGTCGTGGACCCACCGAAGAACGCCACCCGGAGCGGGGTCGCGCCAGGTGATGGTGAGGGCCGGTAGGACCGCCGCGCCCCGTCCTCCACGTTGAGGTGAGGGCTCCGGAAAGGGTGAGGTGCGGCGACGATGAAGGGGACGTACGTGGGTGTTACGAGCTGGAAGTCGGCGAGGGACTCACCGAAGCTCGCGGCCCAGGGCTCGTCGACGACGTTGGGCATGGCCATCGTCTCGGCCGCCGCCTCCCGCTTCTGGGTCACGAGATCCCCACGGTCGGCGGGAGGGAGGAGCCCGGTCCCCGAGAGCAGGGCGCCGGCGAGGACGTCGACGGCAAGGAGTCCCAGGACGAAGGAGGCGACGAGGGCCGGTCGGGGTCGCGGCAGACTCCGTCGCCGAGCCTGGCGCCGGCGACCCGGCGAGGTCGGCCGAGCCCGGGTGGCCGGGGGAGGGTCGCCGGTCGCTCTTGCTGTGTGGGCACGGCGGGCCGCCCTCGGGTCGTTGGGTGCCCGGGTGCGCCACCGGCTGTCGCGTTGGCGCCGGGTGGTTCCGAGGGGCGGGCTCCGAAAGAGCAGGCCGAGGATCCAGCCGGGGACCACCAGGACCACGAAGACCATGGTCAACGCGACCCGCGCTGCGGCCAGCGCCACTGCTCGTGGTGCGGCCAGGACGAAGGTGACGGTTCGTCGGGCGAGGCGGGGGCGGAGAACCACGAGCTGTGCCCAACCCGCCGCGACCACGATGATCGCCCCGCCGAGGACGGGCCGACGAGCGGACAGGGCCACGGCCAGCGCGAGGGTCGTGGCGATGACCGCCAAGGTCCCAGGGCCGAGCGCGGCGCGCGGCCGGTCACCCGCCCGTCCGTCGGCTTTGTCCTCCGCCCCGAACGCACTCGACGTCGCCATTTCGGCCGCGACCCCAGTACCGATGACGGCCATCGTAGTCATCGGAGCCGATCGGCTCAGGGGCTACTTCGCCGTCATCTCGATCTTCAGGCGGCCCATTGTCGGATTCGGGGGAGCGCCCGCCGTGATCGCCGGTGGCCGGGTACCGTTTTGCCCATGTCGGTGACCGTGACCTTCGAGGGCGACGACCACGCGCACGTCGTGACACAGGTGCGGGAATGGCTGGAGACCGTGGAGGCCGAGCCCCAGGGCCCGCTGACGCCGGCCGAGGCCATCACCCAAGGCGCTGAGGTCACCAAGGACGCGCTGCGCATCATCGCCCAGGCCGCGCCCGCCCCCATCGCCCAGAACGACGTGTTCCAGCGCCTCACCGGCATGGGGTACAAGGCGACCGACGCCACCCGGAACGCCCTCGTCACCGGGGTGGGGGCGATCGAGGACGCCACCGGCGGGGGCGTGGTCAAGGAGGTGCGCGACACCGGCCGCGATGCGATCTATGAGATGAACGTGGCGGTGGCCAAGCAGATCCTCAAGCAGCTCCACGGCACCTGACGGAGCCGCTCAGCGCTCGGCGTCATCTGAGAGCGCCTCGAGCTCGGGCCCGATCTCGGCCCACAGCGCCTCGGCCATGATCCGGGCTCCCACCTCGTCGGTGTGCACCTCGTCGATGTAGACCTCGTCCTCCCGGCCGTCGAGCGCATGGGAGACGTCGATGACGCCGTCCGGGAGGCGGTCGATGAGCTCGTCGGGCCATCCCGCCTTCGCCGGTTGCCAGAAGAAGCGGACGGGGGTGTCGTGTGCGTCGCCGAGGGCGTTCGCCAAGGCGATGGCCCGTCCGTAGATGTCGATCGCGGCATCCGCCTGCTCCTCGGGGGTGGCGGTGGCGCGTCGCAGCCCGCCCTGCGAGGCGGTCGGGTCGGGGACGGCCTCGCCCAGCAGGAGGGCGATCCCGCTGTTGCGCCGGTAGGCCGTGGCGAGCTCGGAGGCACCGTCCCAGAGGCCCGGGTCCTCCTCGTGCTCGGCGTGGTAGTCCGAAGCGAACCGGTCCATCACGTCGGCGCCGAGGTGGGTCGGGTCGGGGGAGTAGCCGGTGCCCTGCACCAACAGCTCGTTGAAGCCGTCGTAGAAGACGATCAGGTCGTACTGGTCGCCACGGGCGAGGAGGCGCTCGAGGTACTGCACCTCCTGCCAGCTCACCCAGCCGGGCAGCCCGTAGTTGTCGACCTCGAGCGCGATGCCCTCCTCCTCGGCGAGGCGGGCGACCTCCGAGGGGATGGTGTGCTCGTCGCGCTGGCCGACCCCGAACATGACCGACCCGCCGAAGAACGCCACCCGCAGGGGCTCGCCCTCGCCGGCGGCAGGTGTGTAGGACAAGCGCTCGTCCTCGGTCGTGTTCAACGACTCGCTGGTGAAAGCTCGCGGTCCTCGCACGAGGAAGGGCGTGTAGGTGCCGCCGCCGAGCTGGTAGTCGATCAGCGCCTGGCGGTACTCCTCGACCCACGGCTCGTCGGCGAGGGGAGGGGCTGCCATGGTGGCCGAGACGGCCTGCTCGACCTGGCGGCGGGTGTCGCCCCGGGGTCCCTCACGCACACCGGTGGCCGAGAGCACCGCGCCGAGGGCCAGGTCGGCCACGAGCAGGGCGAGCACGACGCCGAAGCCCACGAGCACGCGGTGGCGTCTCCCGGACCAGCGTGGCGGACGGACAGGGGCGGAAGGGGGGTTGTCACGGGCGGGCTCGTCGGTCGCGGGGGCACGCGCCTCCGTCGGCGTGCCGGCCGAGCCTCCGAAGCCCCGCTCCGGTCCGAACGTCCGGTGCGACGGCGGGGACGACACCGCGGACCCGCGGGTGATCCAGCCGTCGCCCTTCACGCCACGCGGTCGGCCGAACCGGCGGCGGTGGAACGGGACGGTGAGCACCCAGACGGGGACGACGATCGCCACGAACACCACGGACAGCAGGAACCAGGACAATCCCGTGCCGACCACGTGGGCCACCAGGTGCGCGGCGCGCGTCGCCGTGGCCTCGAACCAGCCCCGGAAGCGGGGCGAGACGAGGCGCGCCTGGAGGAGAGCGAACACCAGGGCCGCCATCGCGAGGGCCAGCCAGAGGTGGCCACGGACGACCAGGACCGCTGCGACCACCAGCCCGCCCACCGGGGCGAGGCGGGCGAACCAGCGGTGCGATCCGCTCGTCACCGGGTCGGTGGACGCGACCGGTCCCCAAGTGTCCCAGGTACTCGGGTGCGCGTCGGTGGTCAGGGGGCCGTCCTCTCGCTGGACCGTCCATGTTCGCCCACCGCAACCCCCGGGAGGGGGTCGGCGCCGGGCCAGAGGTGGACCAGCGCGCCGGCGGCCAGCACTGCGACCAAGGGGACGACCGGGTAGCGGTAGTGGGGATCGACGACGCCGCCGGCGATGGCGAGGGTGTAGAGGGCGATGGGCACCCAGACGACCGAGGCCCGACGGCAGGCCGGGACGAGGGCCAGTCCGGCCACGGCCCCCGCGCCCACGAGCCACCCCCACCAGTCGGCGACCGCCTCGAGGGGCCCGTGCCAGTGGCCCGCCCAGCCCGGATCCTCGAAGTTGCGGGCGCCGTCCACCACCCGGCCCTCGCTGCTCCACGTCTCCCAGACCTTGCGGGCGCTGAGCTCGGCCTCCTCCACGGGGTGGGTGACGGCCCAGCGGACGCCGCGGCCGGTGGCATCCCGGTACCACGCGACCTCGTCGGTGTCGACGGGCATCGCCTCCGCGGCCGACCCCGAGAGGCCGTAGAGCGTGGCGAAGCGGCGCTCGGCGTAGGGCGAGGTGCCGTAGCAGTCGTCCTGGATCTCCTGGCTGAGCTTCTCGGGCTCCCACAGGGCCGGCGCCTCGTCGTGGTGGCCGAAGCACACTGCCCCCGCGTTGTTGGTCGAGGCCGGGGACCAGAAGCCGACCTGCACGCCGTTGCGGATGGTCCAGGGGACGAGGCAGGCCGCCGCGACCCCCACCACGATCAGCGTCGGCCGCAGCGCACCGCGCCACGAGCCCCGCGTGCCGCGGACGGCCAATGCGGGCGCGGCGAGCGCGATGACGCCGGGGCTGCGGACGAGGAAGGCCGCGGCCACGAGTGCGCCGACCGCCACCCATCGGCGGGTCGATGGCCGGGCCGCGGCGATCGAGGCCATCGAGAGCGCGCCGAGGAACAGAGGGGTGAAGGCCGTCTCGGTGTGGGCCGTGGACGTCCAGTAGACGAGCGCGGGGCACAGCGCGACCAGCCACGCGGCGGTGTTGCGTGCCGCTCGGCCGAGCCAGCGGTCGGCGAGGACGCCGGCGAGCGCGACGGTGGCCGTGCCCGCCGCCACGTTGACGAGCGAGGCCACGAAGGCCGTGCTGGCCCAGCCGGTCTGGCGGGCCAGCCACACGAAGGGCGAGAGGACAGCGGGATAGCCGGGTGGCCAGAAGGCGCTGGGGCCTCCACCTCCGCCGAACGTGGGCATGTCGCCCTCGGAGAACCCGACCGCGATGCGGAGGTACTCGGCAGGGTCTCGCAGCCCGGTCGGCGTGCGGGTCGCCCACACCACCCAGACCAGGCGCACGGCGAACCCCACGACGATCGCGGCGACGAAGACCGCTCGTCGGCCCCCGCCCGGTCGTCGGCGGCGCACGGCGCCGGCGGCACGGACGCCGGTTGCGTGCGCACGGTGGGTCGAGGAGCGGGCCCCCGCCGAAGCCGCCGAAGCCGCCGAAGCCGCCGCAGCCGCGACCGCGACCGCAGGCCGGACGCGGTGCGTGCGCTGTGATCGTCGGGCCCGCCGGGAACGGCGGAGCAGGGCCCACTCCGTGAGGAAGAGCAGGCCGAGGGTCACCGCCACCGCCGCCGCGAGCCGCTCGCCGAGGGCCGCGGACATGGCGGCGACGTTACCGCGGCGGCCCGACCCGTCGGTCCGCGACCAGGGGTGCGAACGCCGGCGGCCCGCGCCCGAGGACCCGGTCGAGAATCCCGCGTGCGCCGGTCTCGCCGGCCGCGACGCCCGACTAGACTGACCACCTTCACAAAGACGATGACACCGACAGACAAGGGGTGAACCGGCGTGGCTGAGATCGAGATCGGGATCGGCAAGTCGGGGCGGCGGGCCTACGGGTTCGACGACATCGCCATCGTCCCCAGCCGTCGCACGCGCGACCCCGAAGACGTCGACATCTCGTGGGAGATCGACGCCTTCAACTTCGAGCTCCCCCTCATGGCCTCGGCCATGGACGGCGTGGTCAGCCCGGCCACCGCCATCGAGATCGGCCGGCTGGGCGGCGTGGGCGTGCTCAACCTCGAGGGCCTCTGGACCCGCTACGAGGACCCCGACACGCTGTTCGCCGAGATCGCCGAGCTCCCGCCCGAGAAGGCCACCCTGCGCATGCAGGACATCTACTCGGCGCCCATCATCCCCGAGCTCATCGGTGAGCGCATCCGCCAGATCAAAGAGGCCGGGGTCGTGTCGTGCGCCTCGGTCACCCCACAGCGCACCGAGGCCTTCGCCAAGGAGATCCTCGACGCCGAGCTCGACCTCCTCGTCATCCAGGGCACGGTCGTGTCGGCCGAGCACGTCTCCAAGACCGCCGAGCCCCTCAACCTGAAGCGCTTCGTGCGTGAGCTCGACATCCCCGTGATCGTGGGCGGCTGCGCCAGCTACCAGGCCGCCCTGCACCTCATGCGCACCGGCGCCGCCGGCGTGCTCGTGGGTGTCGGCCCCGGCCACGCCTGCACCACCCGTGCGGTGCTCGGCCTCGGGGTCCCGCAGGCCACCGCCATCGCCGACGCCCGGGCCGCCCGCATGCGTCACCTCGACGAGACCGGCGTCTACGTCCACGTCATCGCCGACGGCGGCATGGGCACGGGCGGCGACATCGCCAAGGCCATCGTCTGTGGCGCCGACGCCGTGATGATCGGCTCGCCCCTCGCCGCCGCCAGCGAGGCGCCGGGCCGGGGTTACCACTGGGGCATGGCCACCTTCCACCCGACGCTGCCCCGCGGCGCCCGGGTCCAGACCGTCACCCGGGGCACCCTCGAGGAGATCCTCGTCGGCCCCGCCCACGAGAACGACGGCCGCATGAACCTCTTCGGGGGCCTGCGCACTTCGATGGCCACGTGCGGCTACGAGTCGGTCAAGGAGTTCCAGAAGGCCGAGGTCATGGTGGCGCCCGCGCTCCAGACCGAGGGCAAGAACCTCCAGAAGGCCCAGGGCGTGGGGATGGGTCACTGAGCCAGGCAGCGGCGACCGACGAGGTCACGCCCACCGTCCTGGTCGTCGACTTCGGCGCCCAGTACGCACAGCTCATCGCGCGCCGGGTCCGTGAGGCCCACGTCTTCAGCGAGATCGTCCCCCACTCGGTGAGCGCCGCCGAGGTCGCGACCCGGGCGCCCGCCGCCATCATCTTGTCCGGCGGCCCGGCCTCCGTGAACGTCGAAGGCGCCCCCCGGCTCGATCCCGAGATCTACGAGCTCGGCGTCCCCCTGCTCGGCATCTGCTACGGCGCCCAGCTCGTCGCCCTGCAGCTCGGCGGCGCCGTCGAGGGCACCGGGAAGGGCGAGTACGGGCGCACCCAGCTCGAGGTCACCAACCCCGGGGTGCTCATCCACGACTTCCCGCCGGCCACCCAGGACGTCTGGATGAGCCACTTCGACTCCATCGTGGCCGCGCCCGAGGGCTTCACCATCACCGCCCGCACCGCGGACGTGCCCGCCGCGGCCTTCGAGGACCCCGACCGGCGTATCTTCGCCACCCAGTTCCACCCCGAGGTGGTCCACACCCCCCAGGGTCAGGCCATCCTCGAGCGCTTCCTCTACGAGGGCGCCGGCTGCTCGCCCTCGTGGACGATGCGGTCGATCATCGACCAGTCCGTCGAGGCCATCCGCGCCCAGGTGGGCGACGAGAAGGTCATCTGCGGGCTCTCCGGCGGCGTGGACTCCGCCGTCGCCGCCGCCCTCGTGCACAAGGCCGTCGGCAGCCAGCTCACCTGCGTGTTCGTCGACACCGGCCTGATGCGCCGCGACGAGGGCGACCAGGTCGTCGAGACCTTCCGCCGGCACCAGGGCATCGAGCTCGTCCACGTGCGTGCCGCCGACCGCTTCTTCGAGCGCCTCGCCGGGGTCATCGACCCCGAGGAGAAGCGCAAGACCATCGGTGAGCTGTTCATCCGGGTCTTCGAGGAGGCCGCCGGCGGGCTGTCCGACGCCCGCTTCCTCGTGCAGGGCACGCTGTACCCCGACGTCATCGAGTCGGGCACGCCCGACGCCGCCAAGATCAAGAGCCACCACAACGTCGGCGGCCTGCCCGAGGACATGGACTTCGAGCTCGTCGAGCCCCTCCGCAGCCTCTTCAAGGACGAGGTCCGCGAGGTCGGCCGCGAGCTGGGCCTGCCCGACGAGATCGTGTGGCGCCAGCCCTTCCCCGGTCCCGGCCTGGGCGTGCGCATCATCGGTGAAGTCACCCCCGAACGGGTGGCCATCCTCCAGCACGCCGACGCCGTCGTCCGCGAGGAGATCAAGGCCGCCGGCCTCGAACGCGACATCTGGCAGGCCTTCGCGGTGCTGCCCGACATCCGCAGCGTCGGGGTCATGGGCGACGAGCGCACCTACGCCTATCCCATCATCGTGCGGGCGGTCACCAGCGAGGACGCGATGACCGCCGACTGGGCGAGGCTGCCCTACGACGTGCTCGAGCGCATCTCCTCGAGGGTGATCAATGAAGTGCGCGGCGTGAACCGCGTCGCCTACGACATCACCTCGAAGCCGCCGGGCACGATCGAGTGGGAATAGCTTCTCCTCTCCTCGCTTTCCTCTTCGTCTTCCGTCACTGACCGGTCGGCGGGTCCTGTCGGCGGAGTCCGTTTCCGGCCATGCTCGTCCCTGCGCGTGGCCGGAAGCCGTTCCGCCGCCACCCGCCGACCTCCCCTGCCGCCTTCGGCGGTCGTGGGGCGGTCGTTGCGCACCTCGGGGCGATCGTGTCCGGCGGCGGGGACGTGCTGCGGCTCCGCCGTTCCTTGCTTGGGGGCCGAGCCTCACCGGTGGTGACCCACGTCTTGTGGCGGGTGAGGCCCAGCCGTCTCGTGGCGGGGCCTAGCGGTCGGCGGGGGCCTCGGGGGTGATGGTGGGGTCGGCGGGCACGACGACGGGGTCGGGGGACGCGGGAACGGGCTTGGGGGCGGCGGCGTCGTTGCTGCCGGCCTTGAACTCGCGCTGGGCCTGGCCGAGGGAGCGGGCGAGGTCGGGGACCTTGCGGGCGCCGAAGAGGAGCATGACGACGGCGAGGACGATGAGGAGCTCGGGGGCACCGAGGTTCATGGGGACGGTCCTTTCACGGGGTTGCCTGGTCTACGGAGCCACCCCCTGGTCTGGATGAGAATTCGCCCGGACCCGTCCAGATCCGGGCTCGCCTCCGTACCAGGGGCATGTCCTCGCTGATCCCGATCCCGTGCGCGGCCCTCGTGGCCGCACACGGGTAGTCCCGTGTTCAACATCGGTGGGGCCGAGCTCTTGGTGATCCTGCTCGTGGCGCTGCTCGTCCTCGGGCCGGACAAGCTGCCCCAGGCCGCCCGTCAGGTGGGCCACTTCGTCGGAGAGTTCCAGCGGGTCGCCGGCGGTTTCCGCCAGGAGATCCAATCGGCGCTCGTCGTCGAGGACGCCAAGGCAGGACGGGTGGGCAAGGAGGACAACGCCGGCCGCCCGTCGACGCCGCGATCCTCGATGCCGACCGCTGACGGTCCTGGTGTCGACTCGGCGGGTGAGCCACCGGCCGAGCAGGTGGCGCCGTGACCGCCACCGCGACGGGACCTCCGTCAGAGGCGCCGGTCGACGAGGCACCCCACATGACGCTGTTCGAGCACCTGACCGAGCTGCGCAACCGGCTGTTCAAGGCCGTGCTGGCCGTGGTGCTCGGAGGGGCGGTCGGCTGGCTCTTCTACAACCAGATCCTCGACTTCCTCGTCCAGCCCTACTGCGAGGTCCAGGGCGGGGACTGTGCCCTGTTCGTCACCGATCCGCTCGAGGGCTTCCGCACCCGCTTGCAGATCGCCGGGTACGGCGGCGTGTTCCTGGCCATGCCCGTGATCTTGTGGCAGGTCTGGCGCTTCGTCACGCCGGGACTGCACGACCACGAGAAGCGCTACGCCGTACCGTTCGTGGGCTCGGCGTTGACGCTGTTCGCCATGGGTGCCGCGCTGGCGTTCGTGACGCTGCCGAAGGCCCTCGACTTCCTGATCAGCATCGGCGGCAGCGAGTTGCAGGAGATCTACTCGCCCGCGAAGTACCTCAGCCTCATCACCTACATGATGCTGGCGTTCGGCGTGGGCTTCGAGTTTCCCGTCTTCCTGGTGTTCCTCCAGATGGTGGGCATCGTCTCGCCCGAGAAGCTGGCCGGTGCGCGGCGCTGGGCCATCGTCGTCATCTTCGTGGCGGTGGCGGTGCTGACCCCGAGCGGCGACCCCTACAGCCAGTTCGTGCTGTCCATCCCGATGGTCCTCTTCTACGAGATCTCGATCCTGATCGGTCGCGCCCTGCGCCGTCGCCGGCTGGCGGCCGCTGAGGCATGAGGTCATCCGCCGACCCCGACGGCTCCGGATACCACCCAGTACCAACACCCACAACGAGGAGACACACCATGAGTGTCGATGACCGAGGGCTTCGAGAGCTGATCTCGGAGTCCCAGGACCTGCAGAGCGATGCACTGCGAGAGGCCAGGGCGAACGCCCCAGCGGTGCAGGAGCTCGGCGCGTCCCGACGTGGGCGGAAGCCGGATCTGGACAAGACGAGGCAGGTCAACAGCGAGCGACGCCGCCTGCTGCGCAACGGCGGCTTCGGCGTGAGCGCCCTGGCCGCCCGCGGCCTGCTCGGCTCGGCCTTCGGTGCTGCGGTGTTGAACATCGTGGCCCGCCCGGCCGGGGCCCAGGAGGACGTCGACGTGATGACGCTCCAGACGGCGGCTTCGCTGGAGAACCTCGCCGTGGCGACCTACGAGGCCGCGCTGACCCTGCCGTTCATCAAGAACGGCAACGAGGTGGTCAAGGCCTTCGCCATGACCACCATGGAGCAGCACGCCGAGCACGGTGCCTCGTTCAACGCCCAGGCCGAGGACCTGGGCGGCCAGCGTCAGACGGAGGCGAACCCCAAGTACGCCCCCATCGTCGAGGACGCGACCCCCGGCCTGAACTCCCCGCTGAAGGTCGTCGATCTGGCGGCCACCCTCGAGGAGGTGGCCACGGACACGTACCTCGCCAACCTGTCGCTCGTCCAGGATGCGGAGACCCGCACCCTGTTCGGCAGCGTCATGGGCGTGGAGTCGCAGCACCTCGCCGTCCTGCGTGCCGTCAAGGCGCTCCTGGAGGCCGACGCGGCCGACCTGATCGCCCTGCCGCCCGACATCGCCGCCTACCCGGCAGCGGCCGGCAGCGTGGCCTTCCCACAGCCGTTCGAAGAGCCAGACATGGCCAGCCCGCCCGAGGAGGGTGCCGTCCGATGACCATCGATACCCAAGGATCCAATCCCGTGTCGGCGGCTCCCACGTCGAGTGGGCTCAGCCGGCGCAAGTTCCTGGCGGTCAGCGGCATGACCGCCGGCGTCGCGGTCCTCGCGGTCGCCTGCGGCAGCGATGACGACAGCGGCTCCGGCGCAGCCGGGACCACCGCGACCACGGCTGCTGGTGGCAACACCACGACGACCGCGGGCGGCGGCGGGGGCGACCTCGCCATCGCCGCCGGTGCGGCCGGGCTCGAGGTCCTCGCCGTCAACACCTATGGGGCGGCGCTCGACGCCGCCACCGCCGGTGACCTCGGCGAAGTGCCGCCCGCCGTGGCGGAGTTCGCGACCAAGGCCAAGAACCAGCACCAGGCCGCGCTCGACGCGTGGAACGGTGTGCTCGCCGACAACGGCGAGGCCGAGGTCAGCGATCCCCCGGCCGACCTCGAGACCACGGTGAACGATGCGTTCGCCGAGGTCACCGACGTCATCGGTGTCGCGGAACTGGCGCTGATGCTCGAGGGCATCGCGGCGGACACGTACCTGGACGCCCAGTCCATGCTGGAAGGCAGCGATGCCAAGGCGCTGGCGGGTTCCATCCAGGTGATCGACCGCCAGCACATCGCCATCCTCAACTACGTCCTGGGCGAGTACCCCGTCCCGGACACGTTCCAGAACACCGACCAGTCGGTCCTCTCCGGCTGATCCACGACGGCCGCTCGCGCGGCCCGACCAGGTGCTCAGGTGCCTGGTCGGGCCGTGTGGCGCGCTCGGGTGTCCTCGCTCAGAGAAGGCCGTAGCGGTCGGGGGTGGTGTCGAGGAGCTCGTCGCTCGGGCCGCCGAGCCAATCGAGTGCGAGCGCCTGGAGCGAGCGGGCGTCGAGGGTGGAGGGGAGGTCGCCGTCGACGAGTGCGCCGAGGCCCAACTCGCCGACGATGCCACCGCGTGCCAGCGGGCCCACGACGAACTGGACGTTGCCGTTGCCGTGATCGGTGCCGAGGCTCCCGTTCTCCGCGACCCGTCGGCCGAACTCGCTCGTGGTGATCACGAGCACGTCGTCGGCCCGGCCTTGGGCCTCCATGGCGGCGAGGAAGCGGGTCAGGCCCGTGGTGACGTCGGCGAGGAGCTGGGCGTGGCGCTCGGGCTGGTTGGCGTGGGTGTCGAACCCGTCGACGCCGACCACCACCACCTCGGTGCCCACGTCGAGGCCGATGATCTGCGCCGCGACCTCGAGCAGCGTCGTGGCCGGGGTGGGGTCGACGGCCTTGGTGGACCCGCCGCCGACGCCCCCGCCCGCTCGGGCGAGAACGTCAACGCCCTCGATGGTGGCCGGGATGGCGACCTGCGCCGCGGCGACGAGCGGATCGGCGCTGACGGGGGCCGCAGACGCGGCGAACGCTGCGGCCACGGCGTCGGCATCGACCCCCGGGCCCGGCGGCGCGAGGAGTTGGAAGGACCGGGGGGAGGTCACCACCGTGGAGAGGCTGCGCTCGGCCAGCAGGACCTGACTACTCGCGCCGAGGGCCACGGCACGCAGCGGCGTCGGCCGTTCGCCCCCCGTGGCGTCGAGCCAGCGCCCCAGCCACGAGTCGGTGAACGGGGTGCGTCCGCCGGCGCGCCACACATCGGTGGCGACGAAGTGGGAACGGCTCTGGTCGTCGAGCCCGATCCCTTGGAGCGCGGCGAGACGACCGGCCTCCCAGAGGGGGAGCAGTGGGGCGAGGGCCGGGTGCAGGGAGTACCGGTCCTCACCGGGGAGGGCCAGCAGGTCGGCCTCGGGGACCGCGACCGTGGGCCGGGCACTCCGGTAGCGGCCGCTCGCGGGCACGAGGGTGTTGAGGCCGTCGTTGCCGCCGGCGAGCTCGATGACGAGCAACACCCGCCGGCTCGAGCTGCTCGGCGTGGACGTCGCGGCGTCCTGCACCTGATCGTCGATGAGCTGGGACCAGAGCGCGGTGCCGGCCGCCAGCGCTCCCGCGGTCCCACCCGCCAGGGCCAGGAAGCGGCGACGGGTCAGGGGGGACGTCACGCCTGGACCAGGTCCGGGGAGGCCAGCGCTACGGCCAGCACGCCGATCCCGTCGTCGTTCCGGCTCGACGACGCGAGGCCAGCGAGCGCCTCGCGGGTGGCCGGGCCGAATCCCTCGGGGCGACCGAGGGCGTCGGCGAGGGCACCCAGGTCCCCGCTCGCCGCGGCGCGGCGGGCCGGGTTGTCCTCGCCGGTGGCCCCGGCCACGACGCCGGCCAGGTTGTACCGATGGGCCGTCGTGGAGGAGGTGAGCCACGTGGTGCCTCCCGTCCATCCCGACACATTGGGGGGCCACAGCGGCAGGTGCCCGGCGTCGTAGAGGGTCCAGTAGCGGTCGATGCGATCGATGGTGGCCCCGGTGGCGCGTTGCGCGGCGAGGAGCCAGGGCAGAGGGCCGAGCACGAGGCCGGCGGTGCGTCCCTCGGCCACGGCCTCGAGGGTGGCCCGGGCGAGCACCCTCAGGTCGAGGTCCGCGGCGCGGAAGCGTCTGCCCAGCTCGGCCAGGAGCGCGGGGTCGGCCTCCGGCCCCAGCACGGCGCGGCCGAATCGCGCGGCGACGAAGCGGGCGCAGGCCTCGTGCTCGACCACCGCGGCGATGACGCTGTCGACGTCGTGCACCCTGTCACGACCTAGGTAGCGCTGCGCGGTGTCGTCGTGGTCCGCGGCCACGAAGACGCCGCGGCCCGCCGACCGGAGTGGGTCCGGGTTCGCGATGTCGGCGTCGATGCGCCAGCCAGTGAGCGCTCGCGCCCCGGCTCGGACGTCCTCCTCGGTGTACTCGCCGACGCCGAGGGCGAAGAGCTCGAGCAGCTCCCGGGAGTAGTTCTCGTTCGGTGCCGTCCCCGTGCTGTCGCCCCCGTCGAGGTAGCGCAGCATGGCGGCGTCGATGGTGATCGCCCGGAGGAGTTCCGGGAACGGGCCCAGCCCGGCCCGCCGGAACAGCTGGATCTGGTTGACCATGGTGGGCACGTGCACGACGACCGCGATGCTCGAGACCAGGTGGCCGTGCCAGTACCAGGCCATCCACTCCTCGAAGGGCCGCTCGGCCACCAGCAGGTGGTCCATCCACCGGCTCGACGCGTTGAGCGCTCCGCCGCCGCCGTCGGCCAAGGGCATGTCGACCCCCACCCAGGGGTCGGCGGGGCCGTTGGGCAGGCCATGGGTGTCCGGTTCGACCAGGCGGTCGATGACGGTGTCGACCCCGAGGGCGGCGAGCTCGTCGAGCTCGCCCGGGGCGAGTCCGAACGCCGCCCGCCGGTAGAGGCGCGCGATCGCCTCGCGCTCGTTGTCCCCGTCAGCCATCGTTCGCGACCTCGGGGCCGATCGTAGCCGTGGGCTCTCGGCGGCGAACGTCGGGCCGGACCCGGCGACTCGTTACCATGCGCCCGCCCATGACCTGCGCTCGATTGGTGGACCGCCGCCCCTCGCTCACGGCCGACGAGCTGGCGGCCGGTTTCGTGCCCCCGGCCCGCTTCGCCGGCGTCCGCTTCGACAACTACGTGCCCAACCCGGCCCATCCCTCGCAGGCGGCGGCGCTGGGTGCCCTCGAGGCGTTCGGCGCCGTGCCGGCCGAGCCGGCGGCCGGCGACGGGGGTGGCCGGTTCTTCCGCCGAGCGAGGACCTCTGCACCGGCCTCGCCCGCGGCGCTCTACCTCGACGGCGGGTACGGGGTCGGGAAGACCCACCTGATCGCTGCCCTCTTCCACGCCGTGCCGGGGCCGGCGGCCTACCTGACCTTCGCCGAGCTGACTGCGGTGATCGGCTTCGTGGGGATGGACGAGGCCGTGCGGGCCTTCTCCCGCTACCGGTTGCTGTGCATCGACGAGTTCGAGCTCGATGACGTGGCCAACACGCTGATGGCGGTCACCTTCCTGCGTCGCGTCCTGCCGGGCGAGGAGCGGCCCACGGGCACCCGGGTGGCCACCACCTCGAACTCCGTGCCCGACCAGCTGGGCGAGGGTCGCTTCGCCGCCGACGACTTCAAGCGCGAGATCGCGGCCATCGCCGCGCACTTCGACGTGCTGCGCATCGACGGGCCCGACTACCGGGCGTCGTCGATCGTGCCCGTCGAGTCCCTCGACGACGACGAGGTGGCCGGCGTGGCTGCCGCGGCGGCGGGGCCGGTGTCCGACGACGACTTCGACCCCCTACTCGCCCACCTCCGGGTGGTGCACCCGGTGCAGTTCGCCGCCCTCATCGACGGGCTCGACACCGTGGTGCTCCGAGGCCTGCACCCCATCGCCAACCAGGGCGACGCGCTCCTGTTCGTCCACCTCGTCGACGAGCTCTACGACGCCGGCGTCACCGTGGCCGCCACCGGGTGCGGGGTGCACGAGCTCTTCCCCGAGCCCTATCGCTCGGGGGGCTACCGCAAGAAGTACGGGCGGGCGGAGTCCCGCCTGTCGGCGCTCCTGGCCGAAGCCACCACCTGATCCCGCCGGCGGAGCCGCTCCGAGGGGCGAGGAGCCAGTCTGGGGCGGGGGAGGTTGACCGCCGGAGGCGGGCAGCGGGGTGATCGAACCGGGTGGCGGAGCCGCTCCGAGGGACGAGGAGCCAGTGTCAGGTGCCGGCGAGGCGGGCGACGACGGGCGCCATGTCGTCGATCGCGCTCATGCTGAGGCCGATGTAGGAGATGCCGAAGCGCTCGCGTTGCTCGACCAACTCGTCGACGATCTCGTCGACGGTGCCCGCCAGCGAGTGGGGGCTGGCAAGGGCGGCTTCGGGGGTGAGGCCGAAGCCCGGCCCGAGCTGCTCGGCCAGGCCGACGCGGTCGTCGGTGATCACCGCGAGGTGGATGCGCACCTGGAGCTCGAGGTCGTCGAAGCGGGCGCCGGCGGCCTCCCGGATCCAGGCGATCTTCTCGGCGGTGTGCTCCGCGGTGCCGTCGGGGCCGACGCTGGCGTCGATGCGTCCGCCGTGGAGGTTGAAGTTGAGACCCACGATGTCGGCCTCGCGGGCCGCCAGCGTCAGCATCCGCCGACCCCCGCCCCCGAGGAGCAAGGGCGGTCCGGGGCGCTGGACCGGTTTCGGTGTGCCTTCGAGCCCGCGGATCTCGTAGTGGTCGCCGCGGAAGTCGACGGGACCGTCGGCGAAGAGGCCCTTCATCACGGTCAGTGCCTCGCCCAGGCGGTCGATGCGGGTGCCGGCAGGGTCGAGGGGGATGCCGGCCTGTTCGTAGTCGCTCGTCATCCAGCCGGCCCCCACCCCCAGCTCGAGGCGGCCGTCGGACAGCAGGTCGAGGGTGGCCGCCTCCTTCGCCAGGACGACGGGGTGGTGGTAGTCGTTGGCATAGGTGAGCGCGCCGATGCGGATGGTGCTGGTCGCCGCGGCCGCGGCCATCAGGCCGACGGTGGGGGAGAACTGCGCGTCCAGGTGGTCGCCCATCGTGAAGGTGGCGTACCCGAGCTCCTCGGCCTTGCGGGCGAGGGCCGCCCAGCCGGCGGCGCCGCCTTCGCAGTGGCCGCACTGGACGCCGAAGCGGAACGGGTGGGGCATGGCGGCAGAGACTACTTTCGGCCCATGGCGGACACCCCCGACGGTTGGGACCCACTGGACGACTTCGTCGCGCACGAAGTCACCTACGACGGTCAGCGCAAGACCGTCTACCGAAAGGGTGAGGGCCCCGCGGTCGTCGTCATCTCCGAGATCCCGGGCATCACGCCGGCCGTGGCCGACTTCGCCCGCCGGGTGGTCGACCTCGGTTGCACCGTGGCGATGCCGTCGCTGTTCGGCGACCCTGGCCGGCCCATCTCGAACGGCTACGCGGCCCGGTCGCTGACCGGTGCCTGCGTCTCGAAGGAGTTCGCCACGTGGGCAGCGGGTCGGACCTCTCCGGTCACGGCGTGGCTCCGGCACCTCTCCCGGGACCTGCACGACGAGCTGGGCGGGCCCGGCGTCGGCGTGGTCGGCATGTGCCTGACCGGCGGGTTCGCGCTGGCCATGATGGTCGACGAGGAGGTGGTGGCCCCCGTGCTCAGCCAGCCGTCGCTGCCCTTCCCGGTCGGCAGGGGCCGCAAGCGCGACCTCGGCATCTCCGACGCGGACCTCGCCCGCGTCAAGGAGCGGGTCGACGAGGGCGTCTGCGTGCTCGGCCTGCGCTTCACAGGCGACCCGGTGATGCCCGCCGACCGATTCGCCCGCCTGCGCGAAGAGCTGGGGGACGGCTTCGTGGGCGTCGAGATCGACTCGTCGAAGGGCAACCCCCACGGCATCCCCACCAACGCCCACTCGGTGCTCACCGAGCACCTGGTGGACGAGCCCGGCCACCCCACCCACGACGCGCTCAACCAGGTGCTCGATCTCTTCCGCGAGCGCCTCTTGAGCGAGGCCTGAGGCCGGGTCCGAACGGGCCCACCCTTCGAAATCCCAGGGATGTGATGCACGGGTAGGGTGAGCGCGTGAGCTCGTCCGGCCCCTCCGCCGACCCCTTCGGCGGGGGCGGCGCGGCCAGCCTGCTCGACGGTCTGAACCCCGCGCAGCAGGAGGCGGTCCTGCACCACGAGGGCCCGCTGCTGGTGGTCGCCGGCGCCGGCTCGGGCAAGACGCGCGTGCTCACCCACCGCATCGCCCACCTGATCCGCGAGCACCGCGTCTCGCCCTTCGAGATCATGGCCATCACCTTCACCAACAAGGCCGCCGACGAGATGAAGCAGCGCGTGGCGGCGCTGGTGGGCCCGGTGGCCGCCAAGATGTGGGTGTCGACGTTCCACTCGGCCTGCGTGCGCATCCTGCGCCGTGACGCGGCCCGCCTCGACTACCCGTCGTCGTTCACGATCTACGACCAGTCCGACGCCCGCCGCCTCACCGGCTACGTCATCCGCGACCTCAACCTCGACCCCAAGCGGTTTCCGCCACGGGGCGTGCACGCCACCATCAGCGCGGCCAAGAACGACCTGATCCGCGCCGACGAGTACGCCGAACGTGCGCAGGTCATCTACGAGCGCAAGGTGGCCGACGTCTACTCCGAGTACCAGCTGCGCCTGCGTCGGGCGGGGGCCATGGATTTCGACGACCTGCTCATGGTGGCCGTCGAGCTCTTCCAGAAGAACCCGGACGTGCTCGAGCACTACCGGCGGCGCTTCGGCCACATCATGGTGGACGAGTACCAGGACACGAACCGGGTGCAGAACGAGCTGGTCCTCTTGTTGGCCGGCGGCCACCGCAACGTCTGCGTGGTGGGCGACAGCGACCAGTCGATCTACCAGTTCCGCGGCGCCGACATCCGCAACATCCTCGAGTTCGAGGAGGCCTTCCCCGACGCCACGGTGATCGTCCTCGAGCAGAACTACCGGTCCACCCAGACCATCCTCGACGCCGCCAACGCCGTCATCGCCAACAACATGGGCCGCAAGCCCAAGGAGCTCTGGACCGACCAGGGCGGGGGCATGGCCATCGCCCGCTACCACGCCGACGACGAGGGCGACGAGTCCCAGTGGGTGGTGCACGAGATGTCGCGCCTCCACGACGACGGCGACGCCCGGTGGGGGGACTTCGCGGTCTTCTACCGCACCAACGCCCAGAGCCGGGTGCTCGAAGAGCAGCTGATGCGCCAGGGCGTGCCCTACAAGGTGATCGGGGGCACGCGCTTCTACGACCGACGCGAGGTGAAGGACGCCCTCGCGTACATGAAGGCGGCGGTCAACCCGGTGGACGAGGTCAGCATCAAGCGCATCCTCAACGTCCCCAAGCGCGGCATCGGGGACAGCACCATCGGCCGGCTCGACGCCTGGGCCAAGTCGCACGACCTCGCCTTCATCGACGCCTTGCGGGCCGCACAGGAGGCAGGGGTCAAGGGCACCGCGGTCAAGGGCATCGCCGCCTTCCTCGAGCTGTTCGACGAGCTCGGTCGCATCGCCGCCGACGGGCCCGCCTCGCTGCTGCAGGCCGTGCTCGATCGCACCGGCTACGCCGACGAGCTCGAGGCCGAGCACAGCGTCGAGGCGGAGGGCCGTCTCGAGAACCTCGCCGAGCTCGTGGGCGTCGCGCAGGAGTTCGAGAGCGTCGACGAGTTCCTCGAGCAGGTGAGCCTGGTGGCCGACACCGACCAGCTCGACGACGACGACTCGTTCGTGGTGCTGATGACCCTGCACTCGGCCAAGGGCCTCGAGTACCCCAACGTGTTCCTCATCGGCCTCGAGGACGGCGTGTTCCCGCACCTGCGCTCGCTGGGCGAGCCCGACCAGCTCGAAGAGGAGCGCCGCCTCTGCTACGTCGGCATCACCCGGGCCCGGGAGCGCCTCTTCCTCAGCCACGCGTGGAGCCGGATGCTCTACGGGTCGACGCAGTACAACCCGCCCAGCCGCTTCCTCGACGAGATCCCGGAGGCGCTGGTCGAGGTGGTGGAGGGCAGCCGGGCGGTGGGACGGCGGCGCCAGGCCTCCACGTTCGCCGGTGAGGGTCGGTCCTCTGGGGGTGGCGGCTCGTCGTACTCGTCGCACTCACCCGGGCGTTCGTCCATGGACCGCCACCGCGACGAGGTGGTCGAGCGGGCCCTGCGGCCGGCGCCCCCCCAACCCAGCGGTGCCGATGCCCTCGGCCTGCGGGTGGGCGACGACGTCCGCCACGGCACCTTCGGTGAGGGCGTCATCATCGACATGGAGGGCAGCGGCGACAAGACGCAGGCCACCGTCCACTTCCGCGACGCCGGCCAGAAGGTGCTGCTCCTCTCCTGGGCACCCTTGGAGAAGCTCTAGCCGGGCACCGAGAACCACCCTGTCCAGATCGGGTCAAGTGAGGACCCTGTGCCGGGCCCCAGGTCCGCGAGCACACACATGTAGGGAGGATTCGACAAACAGCGATAACCGTCGCAGGGGCGCTCACCGCCCGACTTCATCGCCAACTGCCGTTCGACGATGCTACCGTTCCGATGCTCGTAGACGATGAGGCAAACCGAACAACTGGAACATTACCATGACCTCTAAGGACGATGAGGAATGGCGCGCCTTTGAACACGAAGTGGCGCGTCTATATCGGGCTCTTGGCTACAGCGTCACCGAGGATGTGCTGATCCGGCAATGTCAGATTGATGTTCTTGCGGAGCGCTCAGTTGGAGGAATCCGCCCTCTACGAATAGCAGTTGAGGTTAAGCACCGTAGGACAGGCTCGGTTCCGATACAAGAGGTGCGAGACTTCATTCATACGGCAACTATTCTGCTAACCGCCGGAGAAGTTGCTACGGCGGTACTCGTTACCAACACAGCGATTACGCGCGCATCTCGAGCGCTGGTCGAGACAGATCACCGGATTAGACTATCCACCATCGATGATGTACGCCGAGACCTCGTCTACAACGAGGATCATTTGCGCAACTGGATGTTGGAGTACGAGCGCACGCAGGTTTCGACGCGGTTCATTGACATAGGACTCGCCTTGAAAGGCCGCCGAGCGTCAGGGGCCACTGTGCTGACGCTGGTTTCTACTCTTGATGCAGACCCCGAGACCAACTCCGTCGTTCTTCTTGCCGACTATGGTGCGGGCAAGACCACAGCGTTGGAGCGCATCAAATACCAACTCCTTCAGTCTCATCTTGCATCTAAAGAGGGGCGCGTTCCATTCATGATGAGCCTTAAGGGCCTGCTAGACTATCCCGATCTCGACTCGTACATACGAGCATCTCTAATGCAGGACCTGGGCAGTCAATGCGATCTTCGTACGTTCTGGCGTCTGGTTGACGAGGAACAGTACCTGCTGCTGTTCGATGGATTTGACGAGATCGCCGTCCAACCTTCGGCAAAGGATCGCGCTGCGTATATGGCACGCATAGCGCCACTCTTCTTCAGCAGGTCTCCAGCAATCCTGTCGAGCCGGCCCAGCTATTTCGCTACAAGAGCTGAGTATCAACGGTTGACGAAACCGGCTGCCGGCTCAGTGTCTTCGCGCGCTGCCACCGGTGATGAAGACCGCCACGTCACGAGTTCGCGCGCCCGAACACTGTATTCGACACTACAGCAGGAAATGCAGCGCGAGCGTGGAGATCGACCGGCACCGGTGTGGGAGTGCAAGACCTTCGTAATTCAACCTCTGACGATGGATCAAGTGCGCTCGTATGTATGCGCTCTAGGCGATGAGTTTGCAGATCTGGGTATAGCGGATCCTGGTGATGTTCTAGACTTCCTAGAGGCGGTATACGACCTTTCGGACTTGGTTACTAGACCGATTCTTCTGCAGATGATAGTCAGGACCGTGCTTTCGGGAGGTATCGACATATATGATCGCACTCGGTCGCTTGGGGCATCTGAGCTTTACGAGGTCTATACCGAGATCCGGCTGGAAGACGATCCGCATAAGGTACCAGCACGTAGGAAGGGTCTGGGTGTCACGAAGCGTCGACAGTTCGCTGAGCTGTGTGCGTGGAGAATGACATCCCTACAGCAACTTCATCTAAGTCGGGAGGAAGCAGAACGACTCGCCCGGCGACTGGAACCGAGCCCACCGCGAGTTAGTTCGGAGACACACGGTAATGCTGTCGAACGTGTCATGACCGATCTTCGTACGTGTTCCTTCCTCACAACGGATGATGACGGCAATCTTCGATTCGTCCACAAGTCGTTCCTAGAATTCTTCTTGGCGTCGAAAATACGCCAGACGGTGCTTGTCGGCTCTGATATGACGGAATTGGAGACACCGCTTTCGCAAGAAGTGCTGTACTTTCTCGGCGCCATGACGGTTGTGACCGACTCAGGCGGATCGAATGACCTGCATGTAGCGATTGCGGAGTGGATCTCTCGTACGAATCGACTGCAAGACGCAGGAAGATCGCGTGAATCTGCGATCCGGAGTAATCTGCTCGCCGTTTTGTTCTATGGTCCCCAAGACGTGTCTCACGCAGACCTGGACAAGGGTTCGGTTCCACATGTTCGACGAAGGACCTTGCGGATCAGGGAATCCCACTTGCGAGACATCGTGTTCGACCAACTGGACATTTTGGAGCTGTCGCTTGAGGATTGCAAGCTTGATCAGTGCGTGCTTAACGGCAGTATTGACGCCACAAGTATTCTGAGATCTGACGTTCGCTTGGAACTTCGTGGAGCCAAGTCGGTGACGTGCGAGGATGTGGTCGGAGAGATGGTGCTCCGTGACGTGAGCGCGGTGGCTCTCACCGAGTGCGACCGGTTGGCGGTGTCGGTGGACGGTGGGACCGCTACCAGCGTCGACCTAGTCAAGGGCGTCGTGAGTGTCCGCGGAGGAGCTATTAGGCGTTTGAGCATTGCCGAATCGGTGTCTGAGATCAGGGTCGAGCAGGCTCAATCCTCGGCAGTGAGTCGTATCGAAGCCGTGGATTCGCTCGTCACTATTCGGCCGGGGGCAAGTCTGGGTCGCCTGGTAGGTGGCGCTGACTTCACCAGTGAGGTCGATACCCAGTTTACTGGCGTTCTCGAGTCGTGTCTCCTTCTCCTTGACTTTCGTATGCCACTGGCATTCCTCAACAATTTGTCCCTTGAGAGATGTGTGGTCGTAGGTGGTTATCTTGTTCGGTCTGGCTCTCAGTTACTCCAAGAGTATCGAGAGACGGGGCGCTTCGAGGCACCTATATATGCCTCTAGTTTGGCAATGTCCATTCAGGTCGGTCATCGGTCCGGGGGCAGGTCGGATCAGCGGAAGCGACGACGCCGAACGATTGACGATTTGTCATTGAGCGCCGCGAGCTTTGAGTTCGGCTGGGGTGATCGTATTCCTTGCGAATCACCGGTGTGGAGTCGTATCGATGACCGATCTGAGTTCGGGCGGCAGTTGAATGTATTGAACTCCCCAGGAGTCGCGGAGCCAGCACTCAGCCTCCTTGAGCCGTTCAATGAGCTTGTGCGTGGCACCTGCGGCGCTGGAGCTGGTCCTCTTCTCACCAGGTTCGTTGAGGAAGCTGAGACGGCGATAGCGAGTTCGCTGGCGTGGGCGTGATCTGAGTGAGGCCTGGTTGGCGGTGCTTGAGGGCCTGGCAGCTGGCCCGTCAGTTCTCGTCGGGGACGTCGGCGGGGTCGGCCTGCCAGATGAACCGGGCGGACGCCGTGGCGTCGGTCTCGTCGGTTTCGGGCACGCCGGCCAGCTCGAAGGTGAAGCGGAACGTCTCCGCGGCAGGCAGCTCGGTCACGGTGGCCGCCTCGACACCGTCGCCGCGTGCGGCCAGGCCGGCGAGCGTGCCGTCGTAGACCGTCTCGGTCGGCGTGAAGCCGGTGCAGTCCTGGAAGGCGCCACCGGTGCCCCGCTCGACCTGCACGTCGAGGAGCCCGGCGAGCGTCCCCTCGGCCTCGGTGGACAGGCCGACGGTCACGGGCAGGACGTTGCCCTCGTAGCTGACCACGATGCAGTCGCGCTCGGGCCGACCGGGGACCATGTCGTCCACCGCGAAGAGCGAGCTGCCGGCGTCGTCGTCGGTCAGCTCGACCGAGCCCACGCCGAGGCTCACGTCGGCCCCGGCGTCCTGGGTGCCGAGTGCGGCGCGTGACCGGGTCACCACCAGGACGCTCACGATCAACAGTGCGATGGCGGTGGCGAGCGAGCGGGCGGTGGTGCGCCCGGTGCTGGCCTCCTCCGCGGCGAGGTCGATGGGGCCGCTCTCACGCTCCAGGATCCGGCTCATTCGCCTTGCACCTCCTCCGTCGGTGCCCCTTCGGGATCCGGTTCGTCGAGCGCCGCTGCTCCGCTCCGCTCCGCAGCCTCGAGGATCATGCTCGCACCCCCATGGGCGGTCGGGCCGCCAGCGGGGTGGGCACGCCGCCGAGGAGGACGGCGACCTGCTCCGGGCTCGTGGGCCGGTGCAGGAGGTAGCCCTGGATGAGGTCGGCGCGCATCTCCCGCAACAGCACGAGCTGCTCCTCGACCTCGATGCCCTCGGCGATCACGCGGAGGCCGAGCTCGTGGGCCAGGCCGATGACGGATCGGACGATGGCCCGGTCGTGGTCCTCCTCGCCGGCGAGGCCGTCCACGAACACCTTGTCGATCTTCAACACGTCGAGGGGGAGCTCGCGGAGGTGGCGCAATGACGTCTGCCCCTGCCCGAAGTCGTCGAGGGCGAGGCGCACGCCGCGGGCCCGCAGGCTCTTCATAAGGTCGACGAGATCGCTGCCGAGGGCGACCACGTTCTCGGTCACCTCGAGGAGGAGCGATGCCGGGGGCATGGCCGTCTCGCCGAGGATGCGGTCGAGGTCGGCGCTGAAGGCAGGGTGGTTCAGCTGGCTGGGGGAGACGTTGACGGCGAGCAGGAGCGTGGCGCCCCGGGGGGCCTGGCGCCACTGGGCATGGGCGCGGGTGGCGGTGCGCAGCACCCACCGGCCGACGTCGACGATGAGTCCCGACTCCTCGGCCATCGGGATGAGGGTGCTCGGCGGGATGGCCCCGTGCTGGGGGTGATCCCAGCGCACGAGGGCCTCGACCGCCACGATGGACTGGTCGTACGCCCGGTAGATGGGCTGGTACACGAGGCGTAGCTGGTCGCGCTGCAACGCGGTCCGGAGGTCGGCCTCGAGCTGGAGGCGGGTGACCGACGCCGTGTCGTGTCCGGCCTGGTAGAGCGCCCAGCGGGCCCGACCACCGGCCTTGGCCCGATACATGGCCTGGTCCGCCCGACGGACGAGCTCGGCGGGGTTGGTGAACGGGCGCGGCGCCAGGGCGATGCCGATGGAACAGGAGATCGCCACCTCGTGGCTGGCGACCACGAAGGGCTCGTTGAGGGCGCCCACCAGGCGCTCGGCGACCCTGGTGGCGTCGTCCGCGGTGGCGACCCGGTCGAGCAGCACCACGAACTCGTCGCCGCCGAGGCGACCCACGATGTCCTCGGCCCCGACCGCCCGCACGAGGCGTTGGGCCACCGCGATGAGCAGCTCGTTGCCGGCGTCGTGGCCGAGGCTGTCGTTGACGGGCTTGAAGCGGTCGAGGTCGATGAACAGCACGGCGGCCTGCTCGTCGACGGGCGCGGGCCGGGTGACCGACTCCTCGAGCTTCTGGAGGAAGCGGGCCCGGTTGGGCAGGCCGGTGAGACCGTCGTGGAAGGCCCGGTGCTCGAGCTGGTCCCGCATGGCCCGCTGCTCGGCCACCAGATCGTTGTTGCGCATGGCCACGCCGGCCTGCGCCGCCAACAGCTCGAGGCACTCGAACTGTGCGGCGCTCACCGTCGAGCCCGCCCGGGCGCCGGCCCGGAGCGACGCCGACGCGCCCAGCGCGTGGAGCGGGCTCGCCACCACGACCTCGAGGCCGGCGCTCTGGAGGTCGACGAGCTCCTCGGGGACGTCGGTGGAGCGATCGCTGACCATGGTGCGGTGGGTGGCGGCGGCGGCCACGGCCCCACCCGCGGGCCGCTCGGGGCCGGGAAGATGGAGGTCACTGGTGGACTGGGTGCCGGTGACGAACCAATCGCCCGACGGACGCCGCACCGCGAGGTCGACCGCGTCGAAGCCGAGCCCGAGGGCGGACGACGTGACGGCGGACACGACCTCGACCTCGATGCTGGTGACGCGGTGACCGGCCTCGGCGACCGTCTCGAGGAGCTTGCCCCGCTCGGAGGCCTGCTCCCAGGCGTCGCGCTGGCTGCGGATGTCGATCAGGAGCTGCTCGGACAGGTAGCCGGCCGGGATGGTGACGAGCAGGATGACGCCCACGCGCTGGACGGCGAGGTCGATGGCGGCGAGCACCTCCTCCTGGGCGGCGCCGGCGGCGTTGACCATGAGGGCGATGTACGCGGTGGAGATGAGGGCCCACACCGCCATCGCGCCGCGCAGTCGGTACTTCAGGGCGCCTTCGAGGACGGGCACCACGAGCAACACCCACATGATGTCGCGGCCGGACACGTCGAGTGAGGTGGCGAGGGCCAGCACCAGGGCGCTGTCGGCGGAGATCTCGACGAACGACAGCAGCGACTGCTTGCGAGGGTCGGAGGTCCGCTCACCGGCGAGCGAGATGAGGCTGATGAGCCCGAGCACGGCCGCGACGGCGAGGCCGAAGATCACCCCCGAGGTCGGCAGGGTGGGGTCGCCGGGGCCCGGCCGGTAGGTGGCGTACTGGACGAAGAGCAGCGCGGCGACGATGAAGCGCATCCGCCGCAGCGCGGAGCCGATGACCTGGGCCGACCGGCGCGGGTTGGACCGGACCGACGTGCGCCGCTCGACCTTGGGTGTCACCTCGTGGGGCGGCGGGGCGGAGCCGGCCGGGGCACCGCCGGCCGTCGGTGCCGCCGCGGGCGCCGGCGGTGCGGACGGTGGGGCGGCGCCGGGCGTGACGCCCGGGTGCGGCGTCGATGCTGGTGCGGTGGCGAACGGGGCCGGCGGGGGAGGGGGAGGGGGAGGGGCCAGGGCGGTGTCGGGGGTACCGACGGGTGGAGCGGTCACGGCATGGCCTCGCCGGGTCGCCGGGTCCGCCGCAGCACGGCCCAGAGCGCGAGTCCGGTGCCCACGGCCCAGAGCGCCATCAGCGCCAGGTCGCCTCGCTCCAGCCACACCTTGGGGAGGCCCACCGCAGGGATCAGGAGGCGGCCCACGCCCTCCACGTCGCCGGGAGCCACCTCGTAGGAGTCGGCGGCGACGTTGGCGTCTCCCCTCGTCACGTAGGTGCCGTCGGCGGTGACCCGCTCGATGCGATGGGTGAGGGTCCCTCCGGGACGTACCGGGTCGGAGAACGTGACCACCGTCCCCTCTTCGAGACCTTCGCCGCCATCCGCGGGTGCGCCGGAGAGGATGATGTCGCCCGGATTGATGCTGGGCTGCATCGATCCGCTCGTGACCACCATCGGTGTCCACCCGACGAGCAGGCGGACGACGAACACCCAGACCAGGAGGCAGGCGACGATCGACAGGTAGAACCAGCACACCAGGCTGGCCACCGGCGCGGCGCGCTGGAGGAGGGTGCGCTCCCCGGTCCGCCCTCGGTCGTTGGTGGTTCGTTCGCCCGACGGTGGTGCGGCCGGCTCGGCAACAGTCATGTCCACAGCCATGTGCTCTCCGGGACCCATCGGTCGTTCCCGCCCCGAGGCGAGGTTTTCGGCGAGGGGAGGTCGGGGCCGGCCAAATAGGTCGTTCGGCCCATTGGCGCCGGTCCGGGCGCCGCCGACAGGGGAACCGTCAGCGCCGTCGGCAGCGAAGGGCACAGGGTGGGTACAGGACGCGAGCGGTCACGGCGGGCACTTGCGGTCGTCTCCGTGGCGGCCGTGGTGTCGGCCGCGTTCGTGGCGGTGCTCCTGCTGGGCGGAACCCGGGCGGCCTTCGTCGACACCACCGACAACTCGACCAACACCTTCAGCGCCGGCGACGTGGTGCTGAGCGACGACGACGCCGGCAGCGTCCTGTTCGACGTCGCCAACCTCGCCCCCGGCGACGCGCGGACGCGCTGCATCGCGGTCGACTACAACGGGTCGCTGACCGCCGACGTCCGTCTCTACGGTGAGGTCGGGGGGAACGGCCTGGCTGGCTTCCTCGAGGTCGACATCGAGGCCGGCAGCGGTGGCGGGGCGTCGTCATGCAGCGGTTTCGTGCCCTCGACCACTCTCTTCTCCGGCACGTTGGCCGAGTTCGGGGCCGCCCACACGGGCTACGCGAGCGGCCTCGGCGGGTTCACCGGCGCGACCGACCCCGCCTCCCGGACGTACCGGGTCACGGTCGTCCTGCGCGACGACAACGCCGCCCAGGGGCGCTCGGCCACTGCCGGGTTCACCTGGGAGGCGCAGAGCGCCTGACCTAGAGGTCCAGCTGGTCGGCGGGACCGAAGTCGTCCCAGCGGGGTTGGCCCCCGCCGGGCTCGTCGGCTGTCGCTCCCGGGTGATCGGAGGCCTCGTCCGCACGGTCGGCACCCGTCGCGGACGCGGCCGAGGCGTCCCCGGGTGCGTCGTCACGCAGGGTGGCCACGGCCAGGGCGGTGGTGATGGGCACCGACAGCACGAGGCCGATGCTGCCGACCAGCGCCCGCACGATCTCGATGGCCACCACCTCTCGGGTGATCACCCGACCGAGCTCGCGCCCCTCCTGCTGGAAGAAGAGCAGGAGGGCGAGCGACGCGCCGGTGTAGGCCAGGACCAGCGTGTTGATCGTGGACGCAACGTGGTCGCGGCCGATGCGCATGGCCCCCTGGTAGAGGGCGCGTGCGCTGAGGTCGGGGTTGGCGTGGCGAAGCTCGTCGACGGCGGCGACCTGGGTGACGGTGACATCGTCGAGCACGCCCAGCGCGCCGATCACCATGCCGGCGATGACGATGCCGCGCAGGTCCAGCGCTGACGCGGTGACCCGGAGGGTCTGGACGTTGGCGTCGTTGAGGCCGGTGAGCTCGGCGACCCCTGCGAGGACGGCGGCGAGCACGGTGATCAACGCCACGCTGGCGAGGGTGCCCACGAGCGCGACCGTGGTCGAGGCGCGGATGCCGTGGGCGACGTAGAGGGCAGCGAACGCGATGACCGAGGTGGTGACGAGGGCGACGGCCACCGGGTTCTGGTCCCGGAGCAGGGCCGGCAACAGGAAGAGCATGATCACGCCCAGGCTGAGGGCGAGCCCGGCGAGCGAGCGCACGCCCTTCCAGCGGCCGACGGCCACGACGACGACCACGAACACGACGGTCAGCCAGACGAGGGGCGTCGAGCGCTGGTACTCGACGAAGCTGTACTGGAACTCCTCGGGGGCGAGGGCGTTGTAGAGCAGCACCACGTCGTCCCCCTCGGAGAACTCCGGGGCGCTGAAGTCGATGTCCGAGCTGAGGAAGGTGGCGAGGTCGTTGCGCTCCGGGCCGGAGGTGAGCCGGACGGTCACCTCCTGGCACTCGGTCGGCAGCTGCTCGTCGATGTCGGTGCAGTCGGTGGTGTCGACCCGGGTGACAGTGGCGTCGACGTAGATCAGGCCCTGGGTGCTGGCGCCCAGGTCGGGGCCCTCGCCGCGGGGCCACAGCACCACGACGCCGAGCACCGTGACGAGGGCGACGGCGCCCACGAACCAGTTGAGGCCGCGGCGCACGTGCTCGGCCTCGGGCCGGTTGCCGTGGCGATGGGCCATCTCGTCGCGTCCTTCGGGTGATTTCTCGATTCGACCGGGGCCCAGGCTCGCGCGCGAGGGCGCGGCCGACGCGGACCGCCGTCCTAATCCTGGGGGCGACCCCTAGTGCTGACCGCGGGGCCGCCCGCGACAGTGCCGGGGCACCTCTCCCGCGGCATGGCTGTGCCCTCCCCCCGATCTCCCAGGAGCCGAACTCTCATGACGACCTCTCGCCTCTCGACCCGGCGCGGCGCGCTCGCGTGCCTGGTGGCCGCTGCGCTCGTCCTGGCCGCCTGTGGAGGCGGTGGTGGAGACGGTGGAGACGAGGAGGCCGATGCCTCCGTCGACACGACGGTGGCCCCCACGGCCACGACGGCGCCGGACCTCGAGCCCCTGTTCGACGACGACATGGGGGACGACGCCAACGGCTGGGGCGAGTCCGAGACCGACCAGTTCTCCGCCGCCTTCACCGCCGACGGCTACGAGGTGTCGGTCGATGGCACCCCGTCGTTCTTCGGCTACGCCGACGACGGTCCGGTCGACGTCGCCGACAGCACCACGACGGTGGGCCTCGCCGGGCCGACCGAAGGCGGCGCCCAGGCGGGGGTGTCCTGCCGGGTGAGCCGGACCGGTCCCAACGCCTTCTACACCCTCACCGTCGACCCCGGTTCCGGTGCCTTCGCCATCGCCCGGTGGAGCCAGGCCGCGCCGGACGAGCCCGTCGTGCTCGAGGAGGGCGTCGACGAGGGGCTGGCCACCTCGGAGCCGGTCGAAGTGGCGGGTACGTGTCTCGGCGAGGGAGACGGTGGTCCCGTGACGCTGACCCTGACCGTCGGGGGCGTCGAGGTGGCGTCGGCGACCGACGACGACGGCCTCGGGGCCGGGTTCACCGGCATCGCGGTGAACCTCGACGGCACCACCGCCGGCGGGGCCACCTTCACCAGCGTGGACATCGCCGGCGAGGCCGGCGACGGCTCACTGGAGCTCGAGGACGACTTCTCGGATCCGGACAGCGGCTTCCCCGAACTCTCGGGCCCCAGCGGCACGGCCGGCTACGTCGACGGGGCGTACGCGTTCGAGATGACGGGGATCGTGGACGCCGGCGTGCCGGTGAAGGCACCGATCCCCGACGTGGGCACGATCACCGCCACCCTCGACGGCGATCTCACCGGTGCCTTCGGTGGCTTGTGCCTCCAGGGCGCCGAGGGCACCTACGAGTTCGCGCTCTCGGCTGACGGCTACGCCTCGATCGGGCTGTACCCCGTGGACGGCGAGTTCGTGCTGCTCGACGAGGTGACGGGAGCGTTCGCCGGCGAAGGCCCCTGGCGGCTCTCCGCGGGCTGGAACACCAACGGGGACAGCAGCAACCTCGACGTGTTCGTCGACGGCGAGCGCCTGGTGTCGGTGAACGATGACGTGGTGAAGGGCTTCTCGGGATTGTCGTTCTGCGGAACCGTGAGCCAGGACGCCGCCGCCGGCGTGACGACCACGTACACCTACGACGACCTCGTGGTGGTCGGCGAGGCCTGAGGTCCACTCCTTCGCTCACCACTGTCCAGGCCCCGGGCGTCTGCGTCCGGGGCCTGGGTAGGGTCGCGGCGATGAACCCTTTCGCCCGGGCCCAGTTCGCCCTGGGTCGTGATCTGACCCTCGGCACGCTGCTCGCCCGACTGGCGTCGTTCCACGGCTCGACCCGCCTCGTCGCCGAGGCCGACGGCGAAGACCTGAGCTACGCCGACGCCGCCGACCGGGTGGCTCGCTGGGCGGGTGCCGTCGCCGAGCGCGTGGAGCCGGGTGATCGGGTGGTGCTCGCGCTGCCCAACACCTACGACCTGCTCCTCGCCTGCCTCGCGGTGAGTCGCGCCGGTGCGCTCCCCGTGCCGGTCAACGACCGCATGCGCCCCGAGGAGGTCGACCACGTCATCGCCGACTCGGGCGCCCATCTCGTCGTGCGGAACCTCGACGAGCTCGACGGCGGGTCTCCGCTCGACGAGGCGGCTCCGGCCGAGCCGGGAGACATCGCCGCGCTGTTCTACACCTCGGGCACCACCGGCAAGCCGAAAGGCGCCGAGCTCACCCACCGGGCCCTGATCGGTGCGGTCAACGCCGGCGCGGCCAACCCGGACTGGCTCCGCCGTGACGAGGCGGTCGTCGGCCTGCCCATCGCCCACATCATGGGCTTCGCCGCCCTCGTGGGCCTCGCCTGCGCCGGCATCCCCGTGTACTTCCTCGGCCGGTTCCGCCCCACCGACGTGCTCGATGCGCTCGAGGCGCGGAAGTCGTCGCTGTTCATCGGAGTGCCGGCGATGTACCGCATGATGTGGGAGGCCGGTGCCGCCGAGCGTGACCTGTCGTCGGTGCGGGTGTGGATCTCCGGGGCCGACGCCATGCCTCCGGACCTCGCCGCGGCCTTCCGGCGGATGGGGGCCACCGCGCACCTCCCGGTCGTCGGAGCGGTCGGTGACGCCCTGTTCGTCGAGGGCTACGGCATGGTCGAGACCGGGGGCGCGGCGGCGGCCAAGCTCTCGCTGCCCGCCGTCGGCGACTCGCTCCTGCCCCTGCCCGGCTACCAGTTCAAGGTCGTCGACGAGCACGGCCAGGACGTCGGGGTCGGTGGCGAGGGCGAGCTCTGGATGAAGGGACCCGGCGTCCTGAAGGGCTACTGGGGCAGCCCCGAGGCCACCGCCGACGCGGTGACCGAAGACGGCTGGCTGCGCACGGGCGACCTCGTGCGCAAGGGCATGCTCGGCACCGCGACCTTCGCCGGTCGCAAGAAGGACGTGTTCATGCACGGCGGCTACTCGGTCTACGCCCGTGAGGTGGAAGCCGCGCTCGAGGAGCACCCCGCGGTGCTCGAAGCCGCCGTGGTCGGCCTGCCCGACGAGGTCAAAGGAGCGGTGCCCGCGGCGGCCGTTCGAGTGGACGGGACCGTCGACCTGTCGCCGGACGACCTCGTGGCGTGGGCGGCCGATCGCCTGTCCTCCTACAAGGCGCCACAGCGGGTGCTCTTCGTCGAGGACCTGCCCCGCACGGGCACGACGAAGGTGCAGAAGCGCGAGGTCATCGCGCTGTTCGAGGCCGCCGAGGGCTAGGCGCTCGCCGGCGTGAGGGCGGCGGGGAGCTCGCGCCGCGACCGCACGCCGAGCTTCCCGTAGGCGTTCCCCAGGTGGTACTCGACGGTCTTCACGGTCACGAACAGCTGTTGGGCGACCTCACGGTTGGTGAGTCCTTCGGCGGCGAGCTCGGCGACGCGGCGCTCGCCCGGCGTGAGCGCGGCCGGGCCCACGAGCGCGACCCGTCGCAGGCGCCCGCCGGCGAGGCGCAGCTCGGCGCGGGCGGCATCGGCGACGGCCCGGGCGCCGCCGGCATCGGCCTCCTGCACGGCTCGACGCAAGTGGGCGCGGGCCGCCACCGGCTGCCCCTGGCGCCGGGTCTCCGCCCCCAGCGCCAGCAGCACCTTCATCCGTTCGAGCGCGCAGGGTGTGGACTCGATCAGCGCCAGCGCCTCCTCGAGATGGTCGAGCGCGGCGGTGCGGTCCTGCTCGATGGACCCCAGCAGGCGAAGGGGGACCGCGGTCAGTCGTGGTGCGCCGAAGGCGCGCGCCAGCGCGAGCTCCTCGTCGAGGAGCGCCATCGCCCCGCGGTGGTCGCCGGACCGGTGCAGGGCCAGCGCCAGGGTGCGCCGCCAGGGTGCCGTCGCCGGGTTCTCGGATCCCGCGGCCTGCCGTCGCCGCCCCGCTTCGCGGGCGTCGGCCACGGCGCCCGCGACGTCGTCGACGGCGAGGCGCGCCTGGGATCGGGCCAGCAGCCAGAGATCCAAACCTGGCCCCTGGTCCCAGGCCCGCCCGGACGGGAGGACCAGGTCGGCCAGCACGTCGGGGGCGGGATCACCGGCCTCGAGGCGGGCGAGGGCCCGTGTGGCCTCGAGGCCGGGGAGGTCCAGGTCGAAGAGGTCCCGACCGGCATCGTGGGCATCGTTGATGTCGCCGAGGGCGTCCGCGATGCGACCCGTGTGGAACCGGACCCGGGCCCGGTAGAGCAGCGAGGCGGTGTAGGGCACCACTCGCCCGGAACGGGCAGCGGTGTCGACCGCCGTGTCGAGGAGCGTCCCCGCCGCCTCCCAGTCGTCAAGGAAGGTGAGGCACAGCACGACCAACAGGTAGGGCCTCGAGCCCGGCGCGAGACCGGCGCCGCCGGGCTCGTGGGCGAGGGCTCGCTCCGCCAGCTCGCGCACGTCGTGGGCCCCGTCCACACGACGAGCCCGCTCGAACGCCACCTGGGCCAGGAGGGCCCTGCCGCCCGGCGTGAGCGCCGTCGGCGGTTGGGCGAGGACGAGGGCGAGCGCCCGCTCCCGCTCGCGTCGGGCCGCAGGGTCCGAGCGGGCCGCGAAGGCCAGCCCGGCCACCAGTCGGAGGCGGAGGTCGAGGTGGGGGTCACTACCTGTCGGGTCGTCGGCGAAGAGCGCGAGGCCCTGGCGGAAGGCGTCGCCGGCGGCGGCGAGCTCGCCCGCGACGAGGAGGGCGTCGCCCACCCTGGCCAGCGCCGCCGACCGTTCCTGGGCGTCGCCCCCTGCCGTCAGCTCGTCGAGGTGGGTCCGCCACGACTCGTCGTCGCGGGCACCGATCTCGGCCCGCACGAGGTCGGTCAGGAGCGCGATGCGCCGCTCGTCCGGCGGTGGTTCGTAGGACGCCCGTCGGAGCCACCGGACGGCCGCGTGCGGCGACCCCGCGCTGAGGGCCCGGCGTCCGGCGGCGTGGAGCAGGCGGAACCGGCCGGCGTCGCCGCGGGGTGGGGACGCGGCGAGGTGCGGGGCGACCACCTCTGCCGGTGCCTGCCGGGCCAGGAGGACCTCGACGGCCCGTTCGTGCAGCGCCGCCGCCTCATCGGGCACGACGGTGTCGCGCACCGCGGCCCGCACGACGGGATGGGCGAAGGTGACCGAGGGGCCCGCGGCGAGGAGGGCGGCGTCGGCGAGTCCGGTGACGGCACGGCGGGCGACGGCGGCGCTGACGCCCGCCATCGCCGCCACGACGTCGACCGTGGTGCCGTCCTCGACGAGGGCCGCCGCCCGCAGCACGCCGAGCGCGGAGGCGTCGAGATCGCGCATCCGGTGCTCGACGGAGCGGTGCACCAGGTCCTCGACGCCCGGGAGACCCGACGGTTCGGCATCGCCGACGTCGGATCCCCGCAACGAGACGACGTCGGCGTCGGCGAGGAGCTGGGAGGCGACGAGCGGGTTCCCACCCACGAGGCGCACGAAGTCGTCCCCGGCGATGCTCGCGCCGGCCCCTCCCGTCCGCTGGAGCGCGAGGACCGCCGCGTCGCTGAGGGGCGCGAGATCGAGGACGACCGCGGCCGGGAGCCGACGAAGCGCCTCGATCCCGTCATCGCTCGCCGGCTCCTCGGGGCGGGAGGCGATGACCACCGCGACCGCGACGTCGCCGATGCGGCGGCTGAGGTGGAGCAGGAACCGGCGGCTGGGCTGGTCGAGCCACTGCAGGTCGTCGACCACCACGAGGACGGGACGCCGATCTGCGAGGTTGGCCACCACCCAGTGCAGGCTGTGGAGCACGCTGGGCAGGTCACCGGCGAGGTTGCCACCCCCCTCCTCGCCGTCGGCGGTGAGCAGGCCGGCGGCTCGTGCGGCCGCGCCGGACAGCACCCGGCGCCTCGTCGGCTCGTCCAGCCGCGCCAGGGCGGGCTCGAGCAGGAGTCGGACGCCACCGAAGGCGAAGTCCTGCTCGAGCTCGCTGCCCTGTGCCCGCAGCACCTCGATGCCTTCGGCGGCGGCGGTGCCGGCGACGGCGTCGAGCAGACTCGACTTGCCCAGTCCCGGGGCGGCCCGAACGAGGGTGAGGGTGCCGAGGCCCGCCCGCAGCGCCTCGCAGGCCTGGTCGACGTGGGCGAGCTCTGCGCTGCGCTCGAGCAGGTCGCGGGTGCCAGGGACCCTCGATCGGCCCGACCCCGCCACGTTGCCCGCCCCGTCGCCCGCCCCGTCGCCCATGGTCCGACCCCGACCAGCTACGGCGCCGGCGCCGCGGTGGACGTGGTGGTGTCGCCGCCGCTCCCGCCGGTGGTCGAGCGCAGGTCGATGATGAGGCGTCCGTCGGCGTTGACGGTGGTGGGGTAGGCCGTGAGCCCTTCGCCATCGGCGGGGAAGGTGAGCTCGGCGTCGCAGGTGGCCACGAACTGCCCGGTGGCGACGTCCCACTCGGCGAAGCAGTCCTCGCGATCGGGCACCCGGGTCTCGAACGCGGTCCAGCCCTCGTCGTCGTCCGTGCCGAGGTGCTGGACGTAGATGTCGCGGTCGCCGCCGGACACGTCGCTGAAGATCAGCGGCTGCCCGTCGCCCTCGTCGATGGCGTCGGCGAGCACCTCGGTGAAGCCGGCGTTGAACTCGTCCTCGCCGAGGTTGATGTCGGCCTGCCCGGACGAGGCGAGCTGGAGCACCAGCCACCCGACGCCCAGGCCGGCCACGACGGCCACGACGGCGATCACGACGGCTTTGGTGCCCTTGGTCACACCCTCTTACTATCGGCCGTCGTGGAGCACCGCTACCGGGTCGTCGTGGCCAAGACCGGCCTCGACGGTCACGACCGCGGCGTGAAGGTCATCGCCCGGGCGCTCCGCGACGCCGGGTTCGAGGTCATCTACACCGGCCTCTTCCAGACCCCCGAGCAGGTGGCCGCCGCCGTCGTGCAGGAGGACGCCGACGCCGTCGGCCTCTCGGTGCTCTCCGGCGCCCACCTCACGCTGTTCCCCCGCGTCATCGCCGAGCTACGGGCCCAGGGGCGCGAGGATGCCCTCGTGTTCGGCGGCGGGATCATCCCCGACGCCGACGTGCCGGCCCTCGAAGCGGCCGGCGTGGCCGCGGTCTTCAGCCCCGGCACCTCGATCGACACCATCACCGACTGGCTCACGACCGCCCTCGAGGCGCGTGAGCGAAACATGGAGGCACACGCCTAGTGGACCTGTACGAGTACCAGGGGAAGCAGTTCTTCGCTTCCTACGACATCCCCGTCTCGCCCGGTGAGGCGGTCACCACGGTGGACGACGCCGTGGCCGCCGCCGACCGCATCGGCTACCCGGTCGTGGTGAAGGCCCAGGTGCAGGTCGGCGGTCGCGGCAAGGCCGGCGGCATCAAGCTCGCCGACGACGCTGCGTCCTGCCGTGAGCACGCCCAGAACATCCTGGGCATGGACATCAAGGGCCACACCGTCGAGATCCTCTGGATCGAGCTCGCCTCGGACATCGCCGAGGAGTACTACGCCAGCTTCACCCTCGACCGTGCGGCCAAGAAGCACCTCGGCATGCTCTCGGCCCAGGGCGGCGTGGAGATCGAGGCCGTGGCCGAGACCGACCCCGACGCCATCGCCAAGATCCACATCGACCCGGTCGACGGCCTCACCCCCGAGGCCTGCCGTGAGTGGGTGCTGGCCGCCAAGCTGAACCCCGACGTCACCGACGGGGCCGTCGACATCCTCCTCAAGCTCTACCGGGCCTACGTCGAGGGCGACGCCGACCTCGTCGAGATCAACCCGCTCATCGTCAAGCCGGACGGGGCCGTGCACGCGCTGGACGCGAAGGTCACCCTCGACACCAACGCGCTGTTCCGCCACCCCGACTACGAGCAGTACGACGCCACCCAGGTGCGCGACGAGCGCGAGGAGGCGGCGCACGAGAAGGGCCTCCAGTACGTGGGCCTCGACGGCAGCGTCGGCATCATCGCCAACGGTGCCGGCCTGGCCATGAGCACCGTCGACGTGGTCAGCCAGGTCGGCGGCTCGCCCGCCAACTTCCTCGACATCGGTGGCGGCGCCAACGCCGACGTGATGGCCGGCGCCCTCGAGGTGATCAACAACGACGAGAAAGTCCGCTCGATCTTCATCAACATCTTCGGCGGCATCACCCGCGGCGAGGAGGTGGCCAACGGCATCGTCCAGGCCCTGAGCCGCGTGGAGATCAGCTCCCCCATCGTGATCCGCCTCGACGGCACCAACGCCGACGAGGGCCGGGCGATCCTCGCCGAGCACGCATCCGACAAGCTGCTGTCCGAGCCGACGATGCTCGAGGCGGCCCGCCGCGCCGTGGCCCTTGCCGCGGAAGGAGCCTGATCCCGATGGCAATTTTCGTCGACGAGAACACCAAGGTCGTCTACCAGGGCCTCACCGGCAGCCAGGGCCGCTTCTACGGCCTGCGCAACCGGGACTACGGCACCCAGGTGGTGGCCGGCACCAACCCGAAGAAGGCCGGCGAGGAGGTCGACGGCATCCCGATCTTCGCCTCCGTGGGCGACGCGGTCGAGGCCACCGGCGCCGACGTGTCCTGCATCTTCATCCCCGCCCCCGGCGTCAAGGCCGCGGTCATGGAGGCCGCCGAGGGCGGCGTGAAGATGATCGTGGTCATCACCGAGGGCGTGCCTGCCCAGGACGAGGCGCTGTTCTACAACGACCTCAAGCGCAACTTCCCCGACGTGCAGCTGCTCGGCCCGAACTGCCCCGGCATCATCAGCCCCGGCAAGTGCAACATCGGCATCACCGCCGGCGAGATCGCCATGGGCGGCGGTCCGGTGGGCATCGTGAGCCGCTCGGGCACGCTCACCTACCAGGCCCTGCACGAGCTCACCCAGAAGGGCATCGGTCAGACCACCTGCGTGGGCATCGGCGGGGACCCCGTCCCCGGCACCACCTTCATCGACTGCCTCGAGCGCTTCGAGGCCGACCCGGACACCAAGGCCGTGATGATGATCGGCGAGATCGGTGGCTCGGCCGAGGAGGAGGCGGCGGACTTCATCAAGAGCTCCATGACGAAGCCGGTGTCCGCGTACATCGCCGGCGTGACCGCCCCTCCCGGCAAGAAGATGGGCCACGCCGGCGCCATCGTTTCGGGTGGCAAGGGCACGGCCTCGGCGAAGATGGACGCCTTGCGCGCCGCCGGCGCCCAGGTGGGCCAGAACCCCACCGAGGCCGGCGAGCTCATGGCCGGCATCGTCAAAGACCTAGGGCTCTAGGGGGCTGCCCCCGCGGGCCGGCGGCTCCAGGGGGCTGCCCCGCGGGCCGGCGGGTCCTGTCCCCGTTCCGGTATCCAGGACCGCCGGCTCTAGGGGGCTGCCCCCGCGGGCCGGCGGGTCCTGTCCCCGTTCCGGTATCCAGGACCGCCGCCAAAACCAAGAACCGGCGGCGGCTCCTGGACCCTCCGGAACGGCGCCACCCCCGGCCCGCTACCCCGTTTCTCAGGGGTCGGTGGCCGGCGGGGGAGGTGGTCCTGGCAAGACCTGCGACCATTCGACAAGCACCTCGTCATCGGTTTGCTGGATGAAACCGTCGGGGGTGTCGGGGATGCGTAGGGTGCCGCCGCCCTCGTCACCGAAGGTGAGGCGCAGGGCCCACTTGCCGTCGCCGTCCTGGATGCCGCTCACCGCGTTGCGGTAGATGCGGGTGGGACCGATGACGAAGTGGCTGGCCCCCGGGTCGCCGTCGGCGTTCTCGCGGATGTAGGCCATCGCGGCCACGGCGTCGTCCCCGGCCTCGATCCACGAGCCGAGGGAGATGCGCTGGCCGATGAGGCACACACCCACGAAGGCGGCCACGCCGGCGTAGATCAGGCCCCGGGCGATCCGATGGGACGGCAGCGAGGCGTGGCTGCGGTCCCAGGCGAAGCGCACGATGCCCACCACGACGAGGGCCGAGCCGATGGAGGACGCCGCGAACAGCCGGTCGTTCTGGCCGTGTGACCCCAGCGGCAGGGTGAAGCCCACCCAGGCGCTCACGACCATGAGGGCGATGCCGGCGAGCACGAGGCTGGGGCCGGACTCGCGCCCTCGCTCGCCCCGCAGCCAGGCGACCAGGCACACGACCACGCCGACCGCGGCCAGGGCGGCCAACGCGAGGCGCAGTGCCGCCGGTGGGGCGGCGCTGGCCAGCAAGCCGGTGCCGAAGTGGCCGGACCAGTAGACGACGGGGTCGGGCAGGCGGAGCTCGAGCGGGTAGATCGAGTGCGTGGCCGACCAGGCCGCGGCGGCGAGGCCGGCGCCGATCACGACGGCCCGCTGCCATGGCCGCACCGTTCGGGGGCTGGTGTGGCGCTGCCACGGCCCGGGCACCAGCAGGGGGGCGAGCAGGCACAGTGGGGTGAAGAGCTCGTAGCTGAGCACCGAGGCACCGAGGAGGACCGCGGCGATGGCCCAGCGCCCATAGGTGAGGGCGAGCACCCCGGCGAGGGTGAGGACGAGGGCGGTGAGGCCGTTGCCGATGGCCCCCCACAAAGCGATGGTGTTGTGGTTGGGCAGGACCACCCAGACCGCGGCGACCGCCACCGCCACGAGGGGGGACAGGTAGCGGCCGAGCAGCAGGTACAGCAGCACGGTGGCGGCCAGGTACAGGGCGGTGATCACGCCGAACAGCACCAACGGGTGGGTGTCGGCGACGGTGTAGATCGCGGTGAGCGAGGCCCACGTGCCGGGGCGGCTCTCGAGCATGGGCTCGGTCATGGCGCCGTTGAAGTGGCGGTAGCCGGCGAGGCTCCAGTCGTCGAGCACGAAGTTGACGCCCTGCACGGCGTACCAGGCGGCCCGGCCGAGCACGAGGGCGGCCAGTGCGCCGAGGGCCCAGCGTCGTTCGGCGAGGCGGGCGGCGAGCGCGGTCACGGCTCGACGACCTCGCTGCGGCCGGCGAGCTCGCGCTGCCACGCGACGGTGCGGGCGAAGCCGTCGGCGAAGGTCGTGGTGGGGCGCCAGCCCAGCTCGGCGGCGATGCGGCGGGGGTCGGCGACCCAGACGTCGGTGTCCCACGAACGAGGGGTCAGCGTCGACCACGCCGGCTCGGCCTCGATGGCGAAGGTGGCCCGGGCGACGGCGACGGCATCGCGCAACAACGTCTGCACGCCCGTGCCGACGTTGTAGATGCGGCCGCCTGCGACCGCCGGTCGGGCCGCAGCGGAGACGAGGGCGTCGACCACATCGTCCACGTGCACGAAGTCCCGCGCCGTGGCCGGGTCGGCCAGTGGCGGCAGGCGGCCCTCGAGGCCGTGCTCGACGAGGGTGGCCACCAGGCGCCGCGGGTCCTCCCACGGTCCGTACACCGAGTAGAGGCGCAGCGACGTGTAGCCGGCGTGCTGGACGGCGAGGCTGGCCCAGCTCTTGGTCAGGGCGTAGTAGCTGTTCGGGTGCGGGGCCTCGTCCTCGCCCGGGGCGTGGTCGACGGCGCCGTACTCGGACGAAGAGCCCGTGTGCACCAGGACCGGCACCTCGGCGCGCCGGCAGGCGGCCACCAGGTGGTCGGTGGCGACGACATTGGTCGCGAAGATGGCCCGCTCGTCGGTCTGCCAGGAGTAGGCGCCGTGGGCGGCCAGGTGGAAGACCTGGTCGGGCGCCATGACGTGGACGAGGTCGGCCAGCTCATCACGGGCGCCGAGGTCGACCTCGCGCCAGTGCAGGTCGTCGGCCACGTCCTCCAGGCGCCACCGGTGGTGGCCGGGGCGCACGAGGAGGTGCACCTCGTGGCCGTCGTGGCGCAGGCGGCGCACGAGGTTTGCCCCCACGAACCCGGTCCCGCCGGTGACCGCCACCCGAGCCATCAGAGCCGCGCCATCAGAGCCGTGCCATCAGAGGAGGTCCGAGTAGCCCAGCTCGTCGAGGTAGGGCCAGGCGCCGGCGCGGACGTGCTCGACCTCTGCGGGGCTGAGCTCGTGGGCGGTGGCGAGGTTGGCCTCGGGCGTGGCAGACCGGATGGTGCCCCACGGGTAGACCTCGTCGAGGGCCTCGCCGTTCCAGCTCGGGGTGGCCAGCGAGTCCCGCACCTCGAGGCCGAGGGCCCGGCACACCGGGCCGAGGGCGGCGACCGCGTCGGCCATGACGTCCTCCGCCTTCACGATGTGGACCCGCTCGGGGTCCCGGCGCTGGGCGAGGAGGGCGTGCTGCTGGCAGGTCGTCCACGCCTGGAGGTAGGCGTCGATGCCCATGGGGACGGGTCGCTTCTTGGTGTCGGCGTACGCCGACCAGGGGTTGCGCACGACGTGCAGGACGTGGGCGCCGGGCAGGTCGTCGAGGATGCGGACGGTGTCGACGGTGACGATCGGGCTGTAGCCGACGTAGACCTCCTCGGCGCCCGAGGCGTTCCAGTTCTTCCACGTGGCGAACGTGGCCCGGAAGAACGCCGCCACGTTGTCGCCCCGGGAGCGGCCCGAGGCGGCGACGAGCTCGGCGTACACGGCCTTGCGCTCCTCGTCGTCGAGGTCGAAGCGGACGTGGCGGAACTTGCTGACGTGGGGGGTGCGGGCCCGGACCTTGGCCTCCTCGTCGATGATGGCGTGGAAGTCCTGCGCCGGCGTGGCGTCCAGCAGGAATTCGGGCCAGCGGTACTTGAGGGGGAACATCGAGCTGAGGCCGTCCTGGACGTGGCGGGTGCCCAACTGCGACTCGAAGGGGTACACCGCCAGCTGCGGGTGCCCGTCGAGGCTGCGGTGGGTGACGTTCCCCCCGTTCTCGTACATGGCGCCCAGCATGAGCAGGCGGAACTCGGTCGCGTCGGCGGTCACTGCGGTCCCTTCCCCCTCGTCGGCTCGAAATCGTAGAACAGGGAGTCGCGCATGCCTGCACCTCTGTTCGGTCCAGCCGGTAGCCCGCTGGTGAACTGCGCCGGCACGGCCTCGACGGCGAAGACCTGGTCGCCGTTCTTCCAGCGGAGCGAGGCCAGAGCCGTTCCCGACCTGAGATCGATGATGTGAACACCGCACACGCAGGCGTCCGGATCCAGCCCGGGTGCGTACTGGTGGAACCGGGGGAGCACCCTGGAGGTCGCCACGATGGCGAGGTGGCCGTGGAGGGCGAGGCCACGGGTCCAACCGGGGAGACTGATGACGGGCTCGAACAGCCCCGCACGGATGTCGACGGTCCCGAGTTCGCCGTACCCGCTGTTGAGGACCCAGAGGCTGTCGTCGGTGGCGGAGAGTCGCGCTGAGTGGGGCCGGGTCAGTCCGCGCACCACCGGTTCTCGGGTGCGTCCTGAGAACACCACACCCCGTCCGTCGACGGGAAAGGCCGGATGCCCGGGTGTCTTGTCGCCCGGGCGATCCGTGGATGCGGTGAAGAACGACGCCGCCAGGGTGCGGCCGGCCGCGATGGAGTTGAGTTGGAGGAAGTTCACGCGTCGGTCGGGCGTCTCCTCCTCGATCACCTTGGGCGCCCACACGTCCGCGTAGGAGCCGTGAGAGATGCGGATCACGGCGTCGTGGCCAACGGCGTTGCCGTGCAGGCGTCCGCCGATGAGCGCCAGATCGTGGAGGTACAGACGTCCGGGAAGGACAGCGGTGCGTAGCGGGATCAGTGGACCGCCGCCGAGCTGACCGTCTGTGTGCCTCCAATCGGGCGACGCCACTGGTTCGAGCTCCAGCACCTGGTTCGGATTCCGCGTGCTGGCCACGTGGACGATCCCTCGCGATGCGTCGAACGCGACGCCCGATGGATGGGGGACGGGCAGGTAGGTGATCTCACGCCGCCCACCGCGTCCGGACAGCGCCATCAGAAGGTGCTCGTACTCTCGTGAGACGAGCAAAAGGATCCCGGCCTCGTCGAGGAGCTCCCAGAACGGGCCGTGGGTCCTGTGGAGGAGCAGGCGCGGGTCGACCGGTTGGGTAGCACCGGTGACCACTTGCAGCGGATCGCGCCAGGCGGCGTCGGCGTCGCTCACGTGCTGCCCTCCCGCATCGAACGGGTCCCTCGGCAACATTGGAGGAAATAGCAGTCACCTGTGACTGCCATTTCCTCCAGAGTTGTGCGGCCGGGCGCATGGGTCACGGCTGGGCCCGTTTGAGCTCGAAGGCGCCGCGGTAGAGGCGCCAAGCCGTCTTGAAGCCCGTGGTGGAGCGACCGCCGGCGCGGCTGGTGGAGAAGAGGGGTAGCTCGATCATCGGGTAGCCCTCGGCCCGGCACACGAGCGCGAACTCGGTGTCGATGAGGTCGTCGTCTCGGGTCAGCGACAGGAGGCGGTCGAAGGCGCGGGGGAACACCTTGGGGGTGCCGTTGATGTCCCAGGCGGAGAGATCGAACAGGGCGCGGCACTCGAGGTTGTAGAGGAGTGAGCCCGCACGGCGGACCACCCCTTCCCGGATCTTGCGGTTGGCCTTGACCACGACGTCCTCGGGGAGGGCGGCGGCGTAGGCCAGGGCGCGGCGCAGATCATCGGGGTCGGTGCGGGCCGAGTTGGTGTAGCAGAGGGTGGCTCCCTCGGCTTCGGCGAGGCCGTGCCGCACCGCCCGCCCCCAGCCGCCGCGGTCGAGCACGAGCGTGCGGACCTCGGGGTGGCGCTCGGCGAGGTCGGCGCAGATGGACGGCGAGTCGTCGTGGCAGCCGTTGGGGACGAGCAGCAGCTCGAACGGGTGGGGGAGGGTCGCCAACGCGGCCACGTGCTCGTGCACCACCGCGGCGATGTGGTCGGCCTGGTCGTGCACCGGGAGGACGACGGAGAGCTCAGCCACGGCCCGCCCCCAGGTGGGCGCGGGCGGCGGCGGCAACGGCCTCGGCGGTGAGCCCGGCCTCGGTCTCGAACCAGGCCTGGCTGCCCACCCGGCCCCCGGGATCCAGGCGCACCCCTTGGCGGACCAGGCGACACCCGAGGCCGTGGTCGGCGATGACCTCCGCCACCAGGGAGCCGAGCCCGCCGGTCGCGTGGTGGGCCTCGACGGTCACGGCGAGGGGCGCGTCCGCGAGCGCTTCGATCAGGTCGTCCACGGGCGCTGGTGCGATCGAGGCCGCGACCACGACCGAGACGCTGACGCCGTCCGCTCGTAGGAGGTCGGCGGCGGCCACCGCGGCGCCGGCCGCGGTGCCGGTGGCGATCAGCACCACGTCGGGCGGGCCCCCCGGTGCGGGCAGCACCTCGGCACGGCCGACCCGGAACCGCCCGTCGAGGCCGGGGACCGGCGGCGGGTCGGCCTTGGCCACCCGGAGGTACACCGGGCCGGGCAAGCCGGCGGTGGCCTCGACCGCGGTCACGAGCTGGGCGGTGTCCGCGGGGGCCACCACGGTGAGGCCGGGGAGCAGGCGCAGGACGCCGAGGTCCTCGAGGCCGTGGTGGGTGGGGCCCTGGACGCCGTAGTCGAAGCCGCCGCCCACACCGATGAGGCGGACCGGCAGCTGGTGCAGCACCGGGCCGTTGCGGATGAACTCGTAGGGGCGCAGGGCGGTGAAGCTGGCGAGTGAGTACGTGTAGGGGACGAGGCCGGCGTCGGCCATCCCGGTGGCCAGCCCGACGAGGTTCTGCTCGGCGACGCCCACGTTGACGAAGCGGTCGGGGAAGCGCTCGGCGAACGGCTCGACCACGGTGAAGCCGAGGTCGCCGGTGAGCAGGGCCACGCGTCGATCGCGCTCGGCCAGGCCGACGAGGGTCTCGATGAGGGCGCGTCGCACGGGCTCTGACCGCCGGCTCAGCCGGCGGTCACCTCCGCGAGGGCCGTGGCGTACTGCTCGTCGTCCATGGGCCAGTAGTGCCAGCCCAACTGGCCTTCCATGAACGCGACCCCCTTGCCGAAGGTCGTGCGGGCGACCACGACGTGGGGCGGGCCCTCCGTGCGGTCGAGGCCCGACAGCGTGGCGGCGAGCGCGTCGACGTCGTGCCCGTCGACCTCGTGCACGTCCCAGCCGAAGGCCCGCCAGCGGTCGGCGAGGTGGCCGAGCGACAGCACCGCCTCGGTGGCGCCGAGGGCCTGCTGCCCGTTGAGATCGACCACGGCCACCAGGTTGGCGAGGCGGTGGTGGGCCGCGAACATCACCGCCTCCCACAGTGCGCCCTCGTTGCACTCGGCGTCGCTGACGAGGGCGTAAGCGCTGCGTGCCGACCCTTGGAGCCGGGCGGCGAGGGCGGCGCCGGCGGCGTACGACAGGCCCTGGCCCAGCGAGCCGGTGGAGAAGTCGATGCCGCGCAGGCCGACGTCGGGATGCACGCCGAGCAGGGTGTCGTCGCCGCAGAAGGTGTCGAGCTCGTCTTGGCTGAGCCAGCCTCGGGCCTGCACGGCCGCGTAGACCGCGAGCACGGCGTGGCCCTTCGAGATCACGACGCGGTCACGGTCGGGATCGTCGGGATCGAGGCCGGCCAGCACGTCCCCGTAGAGCGCGGCGACGATGTCGGCCACGCACAGCGCCGAGCCGATGTGTCCCACGCCGGCGCGCTTCGACTGCTCGAGCACCACCCGCCGGATCGTGCGGGCGAGCTCGGCGGGAGCGACGGACGTGGGGGTGCTCACCGGTTCGCCTCCGCGAGAACGTCGGGCCACGCCACCAGGATCTCGCCGTCCTCGGCGACGAACTGCTCGGGCGCCTCCGCGGTGCGGATGTTCCCGCCCTTGACCCCGAACCACGTCCACTGGGTCCACTTGCCGTGGCCCCCGGACACACCCAGGATGCCGTTGCGGTAGGGCGGGGTGGGGCCGACCACGAAGCGCTGCTGGGCGGCGTCGGGGTAGTTGCGCTCGAGGTGGTGCATCAGAGCGACGGCGTCGGCGCCGGCGTCGCTCCACGAGCGCAGGGCCACGAACTGGCCGACGAGGCACACGGTCACGAGCGCGACCGCGCCCGTGGTGGCCACGCCGGGACGCAGGCTCCGGACGTAGCGGTAGGCGCCGACGAGGGCGACGGCCGACCCGATCGTGGACACTGCGTAGAGCCGGTCGACCACGCCGTGCGAGCCGATGGGCAGGACGACGGCGATCCAGGCGCCCGTGGCGAGCAGGGCGAGGCCGGCGACCACGAGGCCAGGCCCTGACTCGAGCCGTCGCTCACCCCGGAGCCAGGCCACGCACGCCGAGGCGAGGACACCGAGGAGCAGGGCCAGGGTGCCGAAGCGCAGCACGCCCGGTGCGCTCGCCGACGCGAACAGGCCGCTGCCGAAGTGCGCCGAGGCGTAGACGACCGGGTTGGGGACCAGCAGCGTGAAGGCCTCGTCGTAGACGGAATGGGTGGCCGACCACAGCGCCGTGGCCGCCACCACGGCGAACGTCACCACCCGCGGCACCCGTCCCACCGTCCGCTCGGCGGTGACCCGCTGGTAGGAGGAGGGGAGCACGATCGCCCCCAGCAACAGCAGCGGCGTGGAGAGCTCGTAGCAGAGGACCGACGCCGCCATCGCGGCTGCGGCGAGCACCCACCGGCCGTGGGTGAGAAGGAGCAGGCCCACGATCGCGAGGATCATGCCCACCAGCGAGTTGGTGGTGGAGCCCCAGGTGGCGATGGTGGTGTGGGTCGGGAGCAGCACCCACACCGCGGCCACCGCGAGCGCGGTGGCGGGGGCCAGGAAGCGGCGCAGCAGGGCGTGCAGGGCGAGCACCACGCCGAGGTAGAGCGCGGTCACCACCGCGAACACCGCCACCGGGTGCACCCCGCCGATGCCGAAGACCGCGGTGAACACGAGGTACGAGCCGGGGCGGCTCTCGAGGATGAAGCGGCCCTGGTGGCCGTCGAGGTGCATCGCGCCGGCGAGGCTCCAGTCGTCGCTCACGAAGCCGGGACCGAGGGCGAGGTAGACCGCGGCTCTCGCGGCGACGAGGCCGGCGAGGACGAGCACCGCGACGCGCAGGGGCGGGCGCTCTCGTGCCGGGTCGGTGACCGTGGCCGCGGCCGGGTCTGTCCGGGCGCGCGCGGGAGTGGGTGCCCCGGCGGCGAGGGGGTCAGGAGGGGTGCGGTGGGAGCGGGCCATGGCTCGGCGCGTCGTCGACCGACGGCACGTTCAAGGACGCGCCCAGGCAGGCACCGGCACTCGCCGCCAGGGCGAGGAAGATGCCGAACCTGCGGCGCAGCTCGACGGTCACGTCGAGGACCGTCTCGTCGTCGCCGAGGACCACCTTGACGAGGACGAGGAGCGCGGCGACCCCGGCGTCGGTGAGTGCGAGTTGGGACATCGGCACGGGCAGCTCGGGGAGGGAGGTGCCCGTCAGGCGGCGGGTCAGGGCCATCCCGGTCGAGGCCACGACCAGCACGAGTGGGACGATGCCGAAGAAGGCGTAGTCCCAGCCGCGGGTCGATCGCGGGCCCTGGCCGAACCAGGGGAGGAACATGGACAGCACGAACGCGAGGGTCGAGAGCGCGAGCACCTTGTCGCCCGTGGTGAGGCGGTCGAGTGCCACGGTGGGGCCGGTTGGGGTCAGAAGGGCTGCGGCGGCGTGCTGCCGCTGCTGCCGCCGAGGGGCTTGCCGCCGGCCTGCATGGCGAGGAAGCCGGCGGCGACCATGCCCAGGGAGGCCAGGAACGCCAGGAAGATCCCGAACGAGCGGCTGACGTCGATGCTCAGGCCGAAGGCCTCGGCGGCTCCGGCGCCCTCGACGTCGGCGCCGATCAGCAGCTTGACCAGCACGAGGAAGGCGGCGAAGCCGGCGATGGCGAGCGGGAGGAAGGGCGGCAGGTCGGGCAGGGTGACGTCGGGAGCGAACTTGGGCAGCAGCAACAGGGCGAGCAGGGCGAAGCCGCAGAGGAGGGGCAGGCCCGACCACAGGAACCCGGCGTCCCAGCCGTTCGCGCTGGGGAAGTCCTGGCCGCTGAGGATGCCGCTGGAGTCGCCCCCCACGCTCACCGTGAACCAGGGGAGGAACGTCGCGATGAAGAACACGGCGACGGAGGCGATGGCGATGATCTCCGGAGGGCCAACCTGCTTGTCGTCCATCGGGGGTTCCTTCCTCATGGGCGTCGGCGTGGGCCGCTCGCGGGTGCCCGTCAACCTAGTCGCAGGCGCTCCTCCCGCCGCGGGAGCGTCGCGGCCCCGCTGGTAGGTTCGGTCCGTGCGCATCGGGGTGCTGGCATCGGGCAGTGGGACGATCCTCGAAGCCATCCTCGGCGCCGACCTGCCCGTGGTGGTGGTGCTCGTCGACCGGCCGTGCCGGGCCACCGAGGTGGCCGAAGCCGCCGGGGTGCCCGGCGTGCTGGTCGAGCGCGAGGGCTTCGGGCCCGACTTCGACCGTGAGGCCTACACGCAGAGAGTGGTGGACGCCCTGGAAGGCCACGAGGTGGACCTGGTGGTCATGGCGGGCTTCGGCACCATCCTGGCCGAGCCCATCCACCGGGCCTTCCCCGGTCGCATCCTGAACACCCATCCGGCGCTGCTCCCCTCGTTCAGGGGGTGGCGCGCGGTCGAGGCGGCGCTCGCCCACGGGGTGAAGGTCACCGGGTGCACGGTGCACCTCGCGACCTCCGAGGTGGACGAGGGCCCGATCCTGGCGCAGGAGGCCGTGCCCGTCCTGCCCGACGACACCGTCGACACCCTGCACGAGCGCATCAAGGACGTCGAGCGCCGGCTCTACCCGGCCACCATCCGGGCGGTCGTGGACGACGCCGCCCTCCTGACCCCCACGAGGACCGCCCCATGAGCGACACCGACCCCGACGCCCCCACCCGGCGGGCCTTGCTCTCCGTCTACGACAAGACCGGCCTCGTCGACTTCGCCCAGGGCCTCTCCGAGCTGGGCTGGGAGCTCGTGTCGAGCGGCGGCACCGCCTCGGCGCTGGCCGACGCCGGCCTCGAGGTGCTGGCCGTCGAGCAGGTGACGGGATCGCCCGAGATGCTCGGGGGCCGGGTGAAGACCCTGCACCCCAAGATCCACGGCGGCATCCTCGCCGACCGCTCGAAGCCAGAGCACCTGCAGGACCTCGAGCGTCAGGGCATCGGGCCCATCGACCTCGTGGTCAGCAACCTCTACCCGTTCGTGGCTGAGCCTTCGGTGGAGATGATCGACATCGGCGGCCCCACGATGGTGCGGGCTGCGGCCAAGAACCACGACCACGTGGCCATCGTGGTCGAGCCCGACGCCTACCCGGCGGTCCTCGACGAGCTGCGGGCCACCGGCGAGGTCTCCCTGGCCACCCGCCGCTCCCTGGCTCGGGCCGCGTTCGCCCACACCGCCGCCTACGACGCCGCCATCGTCAACTGGCTCGACGAGCGCGAGCTCGAGGACCTCGACGGGAAGGGTGACGGCGACCCGCTGCCGCCCACCCTGCACCTCGCCCTCGACCGGGCCCAGGACCTGCGTTACGGCGAGAACCCCCACCAGGTGGGGGCCCGGTACCGGCACACCCACGGCACCGGCTGGTGGGACGGGGCCACCCAGCACGGCGGCAAGGAGCTGTCCTACCTCAACCTCTACGACACCGAGGCGGCGTGGCGCCTGGTCCACACCTTGGGGGACGGGCCTGCGGTGGCGGTGATCAAGCACGCCAACCCCTGCGGCGTGGCCGTGCACGACGACATCACGGTGGCCTACCAGCGGGCCCACGAGTGCGACCCGACGTCGGCGTTCGGCGGCATCGTCGCGGTGAACCGGCCCGTGCCCGCCAGCCTGGCGGAGGCCCTCGCCCCCGTGTTCACCGAGGTCGTCGTGGCCCCGTCGTTCGACGACGAGGCCCTCGCCATCCTGTCGGCGAAGAAGAACCTGCGCATCCTGTCGGCGCCGGCCCCCAGCCCGGCGCCCCTGGAGATGCGCTCGATCGACGGCGGCCTCCTCGTGCAGACCGCGGACAAGGTCACCGTCGACCGCAGCACCTGGCGGGTGGTCACCAAGGTGGCCCCCACCGAGGCCCAGTGGCTGGACCTCGAGCTGGCCTGGCGGGTCGTGGCCCGCACGTCGTCCAATGCCATCGTGCTGGTGAAGGACGGCCAGGCCGTGGGCATCGGCTGCGGCCAGCAGAACCGCCGGGACGCCGGCCGACTCGCCGGCGAGAAGGCCGACGGTCGGGCCCGGGGCGGCGCCTACGCCAGCGACGCCTTCTTCCCGTTCCCCGACGGCCTCGACGGCGCCATCGACGCCGGCGCCGCCGCGGTCATCCAGCCCGGCGGGTCCATCCGCGACGACGAGGTCATCGCCGCGGCCGACGAGCACGGCCTCGCCATGGTCTTCACCGGCGAACGCCACTTCCGCCACTGATGACGGCCATCACGCTCGACGGCGAGGCCCTCGCCGCTCAGATCAAGGGCGAGCTGCGGGTGCGGGTCGAGGCCCTCGCCGAGGCCGGCGTCACCCCCGGGCTCGGCACGATCCTCGTCGGCGACGACGGCCCCAGCAGCAACTACGTCTCCATGAAGCACCGGGACTGCGCCGAGATCGGCATCGGCTCGGTGCACGAGCACCTGCCGGCGTCGGCCACCCAGGACGACGTCCTCGAGGTCATCCGCCAGTTCAACGCCGATCCCCTCATCGACGCCTACCTCGCCCAGTACCCCTTCCCGGCCGGCCTCGACTACGAGTCGGCACTCCTCACCGTCGACCCGGCGAAGGACGTCGACGGCCTGCACCCGGTGAACCTGGGCCTGCTGGTCATGGGCGTCGATGCGCCGCTGCCTTGCACCCCCCACGGCATCCAGGTGCTGCTCGAGCACCACGACGTGCCCATCGCCGGCGCCCACGTGGTGATCGTCGGACGCGGCCTCACCATCGGCCGCCCCCTCGCCAACCTGCTTTCGCTGAAGCGGCCCAACGCCAACGCCGCCGTGACCGTGGTCCACACCGGCGTCGCCGACATCGGGTCGTACACCCGACAGGCCGACATCCTCATCGCCGCGGCGGGATCACCCGGGATGATCACGGCCGACATGGTCAAGCCCGGCGCCGCGGTCGTTGCCGCCGGGGTTTCCTTCGAGGGCAAGAAGCTCCTGTCCGACGTGGCCGACGAGGTGGCCGAGGTGGCCGGCTGGCTCTCGCCCCGCATCGGTGGCGTCGGGCCCATGACCCGCGCCATGCTGTTGCGCAACACCGTGGAAGCGGCGGAACGGCGGGCCGCGGCCGAGAGCTGAGGCGGCGCCGACGACTCGAAGGCGGACCCATGATCAGCACCCGACCCACCCGGCGCCGCCTGGCGCTCCTCGTCGCCGCGGCACTCGCGTTGGTCGCCGTGGCGGCCGGCACGGGTCCGTCGGCGTCGGCCCAGGTGCCCGAGGGCGCCGGCGACCCCGAGATCGTGGGGGGCGTGCCCGTCGAGGACGCCGCCGACTTCCCCTATCAGGTCGCGCTCGTCAGTCGCGGGGTCGCGAACCCCTTCCAGGCCCAGTTCTGCGGCGGCTCCCTGATCTCTCCGGACACCGTCTTGACCGCCGCCCACTGCGTCGACGGCGAGGTGGCCGGCGACCTGGCGGTGCGCACGGGCATCGTCGACCTGGTCGACGACATCGGCCACCGGGCCAACGTGCGCCAGATCCGCATGCACCCCGGCTACGACGCTGACACCAGTGACAACGACATCGCAGTCCTCCAGCTGGCCACGACGCTGCCCGAGACCCCGGTCGCTCTGGCGCAGCCCAGCCAGTCCGGGCTGTGGCCGGCGGACACCCTGGCCACCATCACCGGCTGGGGCGACCTGACCGGCGACCAGAACTTCCCGACGGACCTGCACGTGGCCCAGGTGCCGGTCGTGTCCGATTCCGCCTGCAACGCCGCGTACAGCGGCTCGATCATCGTCGCCCACATGATGTGCGCCGGCGACCTCGAGGTCGGCGGGGTCGACACCTGCCAGGGCGACAGCGGCGGGCCCATCGTCGTCGACAACGGCGGCTCGCCGCTCCAGATCGGGGTCACCAGCTTCGGCGAGGGCTGCGCGCTGGCCGACTTCCCCGGTGTCTACGCCCAGGTCGACGCCTACTACGGGCCGTTCCTCGAGCGGTTCCTCGACCCCGACAGCCCCCCGGACGCGCCCCGGGGTCTCGCCGCAGGCTCGGCCTTCGGCCTGGTGCGGGCCACGTGGCGACCGCCGTTCTTCGACGGCGGCACCCCGATCACCGGCTACAAGGTCCGCATCCTGCCGGGTGGGCGGGTGTTCAACCTCCCGGCGACGGCCCGGTCGCTCGATGTCCGCCTCGCCCCCGGGGTCACCCACACCTTCAAGGTGAAGGCCCGCAACGCGGTCGGCCTCGGTGTGGCGGCGTCGAGGTCCATCCCCCTGCCCATCCCGTAGCTCCGGGCAGGTCGACACGGGGGTCGTTGGCCCCCGAGGGCCGGCTCCCGTAGCCTCGCGTCCCCATGACCAAGATCGCCGACCTGCTCGCGGCGGGGCGCACCTACTCGTTCGAGTTCTTCCCCCCGAAGTCCGACGAGGCCACCGCGCTGCTCGAGAAGACCATCGGCGAGCTCGAGCCCCTCGGGCCCTCGTTCGTTTCGGTCACCTACGGCGCCGGCGGCAGCACCCGCGAGCGCACCCGCGACGTGGTGCTGCACATCGAGCGGGACACCTCCCTGCCGGCGATGGCGCACCTCACCTGCATCGGCCACACCCGCGACGAGCTCGTGGACATCCTCACCGGCTACCGCGAGGCGGGCATCGAGAACATCCTGGCCCTGGCGGGCGATCCGCCGGCGGGTGAGGAGATCGCCGCCACCGATGAGCTGACCTACGCCCTCGACCTCGTCGAGCTGGTGCGCGAGGTGGGCGACTTCTCCGTCGGCGTGGCCGCCCACCCCGAGCTGCACCCCCGCTCGCCCGACCGCGACAGCGACCGCGTCCACCTCGCCGCCAAGCTGGCCGTGGCCGACTTCGGCATCACCCAGTTCTTCTTCCGGGCTTCGGACTACCTCTCGATGATCGACGAGCTCGCCGCCCTCGGCTGCACCAAGCCGGTACTGCCCGGGATCATGCCGGTGACCAACGCCGGCCAGGTGAAGCGCTTCGCCGAGATGGCCGGCGCCGAGTTCCCGGCCGACCTCGCGGAGCGCCTCGTGGCCGCCAGCGACGACCCCGCCGAGCTGCGCCGCATCGGCGTCGAGGTGGCCACCGAGCTCTGCCAGGACCTGCTCGACGCCGGCGTCCCGGGCCTGCACTTCTACACCCTCAACCGCTCCACCGCGACCCGCGAGATCTACGCCAACCTGGGCCTCGCCGCCGACGCCTGACCGCGGGCTCGTCCGCTCGTTGCGGCCCGACGTGGTCGCAGACCGGTCGGGCGAGCGTTCGGCGGAACGCCGGCGGCGTCGGGCCGGTAGCGTTCCCTGCATGAGGGATCACGACAAGTTCTACATCGACGGGGCCTGGGTCGAGCCGGATGGCAAGGGCACGATCGAGGTCATCAACGCCTCCACCGAAGAGGTCATGGGCCACATCCCCGAGGGGACAACGGCCGACGTCGACAAGGCCGTCGCCGCCGCGGCCGCGGCCTTCCAGACGTGGGGCTACACCCCCAAGGAGGAGCGCGGGAAGTACCTCCAACGCCTCGCCGAGGGCCTGGCCGCACGCAGCGCCGAGATCGGCGAGGTCATCAGCCAGGAAGTGGGCATGCCCCTCATGTGGGCGAACATGATCCAGGCCGGCCTGCCCGTGGGCAACGCCGCCAACTACGTCGAGATCCTCGAGAACTACGAGTTCGAGGAGGAGATCGGCAACTCCCTCGTGGTGAAGGAGCCCGTCGGCGTCGTCGGCGCCATCACCCCGTGGAACTACCCGCTCCACCAGATCGTCTGCAAGGTCGCCCCGGCGCTCGCCGCCGGCTGCACCGTCGTGCTCAAGCCCAGCGAGGTCGCACCCCTCAACGCCTTCATCCTCGCCGAGGTCATCGACGAGGTCGGCTTCCCCGCCGGCGTGTTCAACCTCGTGACCGGTGTCGGCCCGGTCGTCGGCGAGCGCCTCGCCGAGCACCCCGACGTGAACATGGTGTCGTTCACCGGCTCCACCGCGGCGGGCAAGCGCGTCGCCGAGGTGGCGGCCAAGACCGTGAAGCGGGTCGCCCTCGAGCTCGGCGGCAAGTCCGCCAACATCCTGCTCGACGACGCCGATTTCGAGAAGGTCGTGGGCAAGGGCGTGTTCGGCTGCTACCTCAACTCCGGTCAGACCTGCACCGCCCACACCCGGATGCTGGTCCCCCGCGACAAGCAGGACGAGGTCGCCGCCCTGGCCAAGGCCGCCGCCGAGGCCATCCCGGTCGGCCCCGCCGACAGCGAGGCCACCCTCGGCCCGGTCATCTCCGCCACCCAGCGCGACCGGGTGCGCAGCTACATCCAGAAGGGCATCGACGAGGGCGCCACCCTCGTCACCGGCGGTGTCGAGCCCCCCGAGGGCCTCGACACCGGCTACTTCATCCAGCCCACCGTCTTCGCCAACGTCGACCCCGACTCGACCATCGCGCAGGAGGAGATCTTCGGACCCGTCCTGTCGATCATCCCCTACGAGGACGAGGAGGACGCCATCCGCATCGCCAACGGCACCCTCTACGGCCTCGCCGGCGGCGTGCAGTCCGGGTCGCAGGAGCGGGCCGAGGCGGTGGCGCGACGCATGCGGGCCGGCCAGATCGACGTCAACGGCGGCTCGTACAACATCTTGGCTCCGTTCGGCGGCTACGGACAGAGCGGGTACGGGCGCGAGAACGGGGTCTACGGGCTCGAGGAGTTCCTCGAGGTGAAGTCGATCCAGCGCTAGCGCGCGTCTCGCGCATGGCCGGCCGCCTGCGGTCGGCGGGTCCTGTCCCCGATCCGGTATCCGAGAATCGCCACGGAAAGGCATGTGGCGATCTCTCGGACCCTCCGGATCGGCGCCACCCGCCGACCTTCGGCGGCCACCTGGCGGGTTTCCCGTGGGTGCCGGGGACATCGACCGTTCTGCTGTTTGGGGGGCGGGATCGGGAGAGCGCCCATCGAGGGCGCCCTCCCGATAGCTGGCGCTGATTCGATTTTTCGGTGACTGCGGGTCCTTTGGGTAGGTTCGGGGGATGAGCAAAGATCCAGTTCGGGTGGCGGTTACGGGGGGCGCGGGGCAGATCGGGTACTCGATCTTGTTCCGCATCGCGTCGGGGCAGCTGCTGGGGCCGGATCAGCCGGTCATCCTGCACCTGCTGGAGATCACGCCGGCCCTCGACGGGCTGCGCGGCGTCGCCATGGAGCTCGAGGACTGCGCCTTCCCGCTGCTCGCCGGCGTGGTGCAGACCGACGACGCCAACGTCGCCTTCGAGGGCGTGAACTACGCCCTGCTGGTCGGCTCCCGCCCCCGCACCAAGGGCATGGAGCGCGGTGAGCTGCTGGCCGCCAACGGCGCCATCTTCACCGCCCAGGGTAAGGCCCTGTCCGACAACGCCGCCGACGACGTGCGCATCCTCGTGGTGGGCAACCCCGCCAACACGAACTGCCTCATCGCCATGAACAACGCGCCGAACATCCCGAACGAGCGCTTCACGGCCATGACCCGCCTCGACCACAACCGGGCCAAGGCCCAGGTCGCGCTGAAGGCCGGCGTGCCCGTCAGCGACGTCACCAACATGACCATCTGGGGCAACCACTCGGCCACCCAGTACCCGGACCTGTTCCGCGCCAAGATCGGCGGTCGCAACGCCGCCGAGGTCATCGACGACCAGGCCTGGCTCGAGAGCGACTTCATCCCCACCGTGCAGAAGCGCGGCGCCGCCATCATCGAGGCCCGCGGCCTCTCCAGCGCCGCCTCGGCCGCCAACGCCGCCATCGATCACGTCCGCACCTGGGTCGACGGCACCCCCGAGGGCGACTGGGTCAGCATGGGCATCCCCTCCGACGGCTCCTACGGCGTCCCCGAGGGCCTCATCTCGTCGTTCCCCGTCACCACCAAGGACGGCCAGTACGAGATCGTGCAGGGCCTCGAGCTCGACGACTTCAGCCGCGAGCGCATCGACGCCTCGGTGGCCGAGCTCGGCGAGGAGCGCGACGAGGTCACTCAGCTCGGCTTGATCTGACCGCAGGCGCTCCGTTCTGGCTCCCGATTCGATCGCTCTGGCGACCGAATCGGGAGCCAGTTCGCGTTCTGGGACCGGCGCCCGGTCCGGCCGGTGGGCAACTGGGTGCATCGGGCTCGATCGTCGGGGTAGGACCCTGGCGTGTCCGACGCCCCCTCGCCGTCCTCGGCTTCGGAGTCGGCCGGCACCGTCCGCGCCGACGACCGTCGCCGTCGCCGTGAGCTCATCGCCATCGGCGTTCTCGGTTGCGTCCTGGCCCTGTTGGGCGGGATCGCCTTCTCGCTCCTGACCGCGTCCGTCGGTTCGTCCGGTCGAACGGACCCGGCCCCGGCACGAGCGACCGCCGCCTCGTCCCAGGGCCGCCCGCCGTCCGCGACGCCGGAGTCGGGATCGGGCAGCGCCACGACGGTCGATCCGGGAGCGGCCACGACCGCAGTCGCCGGCGACGAGGAAGACCAGTCCGTGGAGACAGGCGATCCCGCGACGGCGGGGACGCCGACCACCTCGCCGGCCGGCGTGGCGCTGGTCAGCGCCGGCGGCAATGCGTCGCCGACCACGGTCGCCCCACCCCCGCCCACCACCCCCACCACGGCATCCTCCCCGCCGACGACCGCGGCCGCAGCGCCCGACGGGGCGGCCGACGAGCCGGCACCCTGAGCGACGACTCGTCGCGCTGATTCCTCGGGGTTTCGGCTGGCGGCGTCGACGCGGCCGACGTGTCAGCGACCGTGCCCGACGGGGGTCCGCTCGGCGCCCTGAAAGTCGGTCGGGCGGTTCGCCGGAGGGCTGTGCTGGCGGCGTCGATGCGGCCGACGACGGCTTCGCCGGTGCCTGACGGGGTCGGCTCGGCGCCCTGACGATGGCGGTCGGAGCGGCTACTTCAGGAACTTGCTGGTGGTGTTGTCGGCCAGGACCTTGCCGCCGGTCTGGCACGTGGCGCAGTAGTTCACCGTGTAGCTGCGGTACTCGACGGCCCGCACCGTGTCGCCGCACACCGGACAGGTCTCGCCCTCACGGTGGTGGACGGCGCCGGGCCGCTCCTTCGACGAGCTCATGTCCTCGCGGCCCCGCTCGTAGGTGAGCGACGCCTCGCACTCGGTGTGGATGGCGGTGGCGAGGCGCTCGACCTCGTCGGGGGTGAGCTTGGCCGCGTTCGCGAAGGGGGAGAGCTTGGCGGTGTGACAGATCTCGTTGGCCAGGCGCCGGCCGAGGCCGGCCAGCGCCTGCTGGTTGCGCAGCACCCCGTGGATGCGCCCCGAGTGCTGGGCCAGGACGGCTCCGAGCGCGGCGGCGTCGAGGGTCTCGGCGTCGGGGCCGAGCCCGAGGATCGGGTCCTGGGTCTCCACGTCGCCGGCGACGGCCCACACGCCGGCCCGCTTCTCGGTGCCGGCCTCGGTGAGCAGCAGCGCCCGTCCGTCGGCGAAGACGAAGCGGGCCAGCCCGCCGCGAGGCTTGGGGCTCTGCTTCTCGTCGGGCTTGAGGCGGCCGCCCTGCATGAGGTGGATGACGAAGGTGAGCGGCGGGAACTCGAGCAGTAGGTACTTCCCCCGCCGGCCCACCCGCTGGAGGGAGGTGCCGTAGGCCTCGTCGGGCTGGGGCGCGTAGGTCTTCAGGGCCGTGAAGGAGATGGGCCGGAACGTGGCCAGCTCGGCGCCGCCGAACTCCTCGGTGAGACGCTCGGCGTGGGCCTGGAGCTCCGGCATCTCGGGCACCGCGCCAACCTACCGCCAGCGCCGCCACGGACGGTGGCCGCCTGCGGTCGAGCGGCTCGACGTGGAGGGAATAGCCCCCGGAATCCGGGGGCTATTCCCTCCAACGAGGGCGTTTCGGCGGCGTCAGGGTGGATCCGGCCACCCACGGTGGGACGTGCGGCCCTCGTCGGCGCCCGCCGAGCGGAATCGACGAGGTGGTGACCGCAACCGGGCTCGTCGGGCTGACCGACGGGCCCGCCGGCCGTGCGCACTCCGTCCGTGCTCATGGCCGTAGCGTGGGCGGCGATGGGGATCGTCGGGGTGGATCACGTGCAGGTGGCGGCGCCGCCGGGGTGCGAGGACGCCGCCCGCCACTTCTACGGCGAGCTGCTGGGGATGCCCGAGCTGCCCAAGCCACCCGTGCTCGCCGCCCGCGGCGGGTGCTGGTTCCGCTGCGGCGCCCAGGAGCTCCACGTCGGCGTCGAGGCCGACTTCGCCCCCGCCCGCAAGGCCCATCCCGGCCTGCTGGCCGACGATCTAGAGGACCTGGCCGCCCGCCTCACCGCCGCCGGCCACGACGTGGTGTGGGACGACGCCAACCCCGGCGTCACCCGCTTCCACGTCCACGACCCCTGGGGCAACCGCCTCGAGCTCCTCGCCGCCCCGTAGCGGCGGCGGCCGTTTATCTGAACGCCGGGGCCGATCGGTCCGTTGAACGTCGTGGTCCCCCTCGTCGAGGGACTCGGAGGTTCAATGACGGATCGACGGCGGCGGTCTCAATCGGTCATCGCGACAAGGAGCTCGTCGAGTGCCTGTGCTGGATTCTTCCATCCGAGGGTCTTGCGGGGCCGGCCGTTGAGGCTGTCAGCGACCTCGGCGAGGCGTTCGACGTCGTGGAGCGACAGGTCGGTGCCTTTGGGGAAGTACTGGCGGAGCAGTCCGTTCGTGTTCTCGTTGCTGCCGCGCTGCCAGGGCGAGTGCGGGTCGCAGAAATAGACGTCGACGCCGGTGTCGACGCTGAACTGGGCGTGTTCGGCCATCTCCTTGCCCCGGTCCCAGGTGATGGAGCGGCGCAGCGCCTCGGGCAGGGTCTGGATGGCCTCGGTCATGGCGTCTCGGACCGACGGGGCGCTCTGCCCCTCCGGAAGGTGCAGGAGCATCACGAACCGGATCGAGCGTTCCACCAGGGTGCCGATCGCGCTCTTGTTGTTCTTGCCGATGATGAGGTCACCCTCCCAGTGGCCGGGCACTGCCCGGTCCTCGACCTCGGCGGGCCGCTCTGAGATGGTGACGATGTCTTTGAGTTGGCCGCGGCGCTCGACCCGGCTGCGGTGCTTGCGGGCGGCGCGGCCGGTGCGCAGACACGCAGTGAGCTCTCGGCGCAGCTCGCCCCGGCCCTGCACATACAGCGACTTGTAGATCGTCTCGTGCGACACCCACATCTCCGGGTCGTCAGGATGGTCCTCGTGCAGCGCCGCCGAGATCTGCTCGGGGGACCACAGCTTCTCCATGCCCTCGACCACCATGGCGCACATCCGGGGGTTCGCCGCCAGCTTGGTCTCCTTGGGCCGCTCCCGCCGAGAACACGCCGCCCGATGCGCCGCCATCGGCGCGTAGAGGTCGCGTCCGCCGTTGTCTTTGACCTCGCGCCACACCGTGGAGCGGTGAAACCCGATCCGCTCGGCGATGACCGCGAAGGACTCGCCTCGTTCGAGCCCGAGGCGGATCTCGACCCGATGATCAAGCGTGAGCCGGCCGTCGGGGACCTCCCACATCTCCGGGCGCACCACCCCACCCAAAGGAACCAGCACATTCGAATACCGACCCTGCGCCGAGGCAGACCGCCGAGGCAATGTCGTCGCGCGACATGCCCCGCGCCGCCAAACGGATCATCTCCCTGCGCTTGTCCTCGGTGACCCTCCGCCACTGCCGCTTCGCTTTGCCCATCACACGACCTCCTCGTCTCGCTTGAGACTGTTCGTCTCGACGAGATGTCGCGAGGACCCCTTGAGCCCGCCGGCGCATACCGCTGCCGATCCGTCAAAGAACCGCCAGAACGGGGGGATGCACCTCAGGTTGGCGGATGAGTGGCGCAGCTCACCCCGAGACGTCGAAGACCCAGGCATCGCCGACGGGCTCGATGTCTCGGCCCTCGAGCCCGCCGACCACGAGCAGGTGGTCGCCAGCGGTGCCGACGGCGGGCTCCCTGCGGTTCGTGAACGGGCCGTCGGTGCCGTCGAGCCATACGCCGGGCGCCACCCGGACGGCCAGCTGGAACGGCCCGTCGTCCGGGTTGTCTCGGGTGGCGCTGGTGGCGACGAGGCCGACGTCCAGGTCGTGGAGGTCGTAGAAGGGGGCCTCCTCCCACTCGCCGCCGAGCGTGAACCACCGAGGCTGCGGACCGCTGTGCATGCCTGCCTCACCTTCGACGGTGATCGCTCCAGAGGCGCCCCCCTCTAGGAAGAAGGCGGGGGCCTCGACACCGTTCCAGTTGGCATTGACCACGTCGGCTGGCGGGAAGGGCAATTCGCCCCAGGAGTTCGTGCTCGGGTCGTATCTGGCGATGATCGGGGAGAGCGGGGTCTCTGATTCATCGAAGTCGTTCGAGCCAGCGCCCACGACGACATTCCCTTCCTGCCAGATGGCGTCGGCATGGACTCGCGGCTCCAGCGGACCGGGTGGCATCTCCTGCCAGGTGTCGGACGCGAGGTCGTACACGGCACCGTCCGAGGTGGCCCCGGGGTCCGGACCCGGCGCGACTGGCCGACCCGGTCCTAGGTCATCTGACGTGGTACCTCCCCAGACGGCGAACCTTCCCTCGTGGCGGGCGATTGCGGGAACGTCCCGTGCACCGAGCGGATACGGCGCGCCGTTGGTCCACGCGTCCTCGCCCACGTGCCACCGGAGTGTCTGTGGCTCACTACCTCCGCCACCCGGGAGAATGCGCAGCAATGCCATCGTGGTCCCGTCCCACAGCGGCCCGCTGAGGATGCCGTCGACCCCGGTCGGGGGCGCCTCGGTCCAGGTCATTTCCTCGAGATCGAACACCGCGGCGGTGGCCGGGCTTCCTTCGCCGTCGGCGACGGCGAGGCGGTTCGCGACGAGCGATGCGGTGGCATGACGTGTGGACGTTCCCAAGGGTGCCTCCGGGATGGCCTCCCACTCGTCGGACTCTGGGTCGTAGATGCCACCGTCGACCTGCACGTCGCTGGCCCCGCCCTGCCCGCCACCGCCCCAGACGAGGATGCGGCCGTCATCGGTCGTCGCGGTGAAGGCCCCTTCGCGGGCGGCGAAGGGAGGATCGGCGGCCTGGTGCCATGAGCCCACCGGCTCGGAGAGCGATCGGCCATCGGGGCCGGTCACGACCCGCTGGCTCTCCGGATCGCCCTGGCGCACGGCGACACTCGCGCCGAGTGCGACCAGGACGAGCGCCACGGCGCCGGCCACCACCGAGCGCTTCCGACGGCGGCGGCCTCTCACCCGTCGCTCGACGACGGCGAGGTCGGGCTCGCCGCCGACGGCCGCGCCTCGTCGGAGCAGGTCCTGTGGTTCAGCCATGGCGCTCGACCTCCTCGAGGTCGTCGGTGTCGTGCGCGGCGTGGGCGGCGTCGAGGTCGGTGAAGGTGGTGCGCAGGGCGGCGAGGGCCTGGGAGGACAGCGACTTCACGGTCCCCTCGGCGCAACCCATCTCGGACGCGGCCTCGGCCACGCTCAAGCCGACGAAGTAGCGCAAGGTGATGGCGGAGCGCTGACGGCGGGGGAGAGCGGCGACGGCCGTCCGCACGGCGAGGGCGTCGGCGACGTCGGCGGGAGCGTCGGTCGCGGCCCCGGCCGTGGCCAGCCGGTTGGCCCGACGCTCGGCGAAGCGCCGCCGCCACCACGAGTTGGCCAGGTTCAGGCCTACCCGCCGCAGCCATGCGCCGGGCGCGTCCATGTGGCGGACGCGCTCCCACTGCTCCTGGGTCCGCACGAGGGCGTCGTGGGCGAGCTCCTCGGCGATGCGGCGGTCGCCGACGTGCAGGGAGAGCAGACCCACGAGGGCCGGGTACTGGTCCCTGCAGAACGCGGCGAACGCCGGGTCCCCTGGTCCTGGTTCGGCGATGACGGCCCTCCCGGCTCTCGTCTGGACCGTCTATCGCACGAGTGTGGGGAAAGGTTCAGGCACCCCACGCGAACTGGCTCCCGATTCGACCGCCAGGGCGGTCGAATCGGGAGCCAGAACAGGAGGCGTGGTCAGCCGTCGGCGGTGGAGAAGTCGCCGGTGAGGTCCACCACGGGCTCGTCGTTGCAGGCGAAGCCCTCCTCGGGGGCGTGGCGGACCCACTCGCCGTCCTGCGCCTCCACGATCATCACGCAGGGCACCACGCTGTTGGTCGACGGGTCGGCGACGGCGTGGAGGCCGCCGGCGTCCCACTCGGTGACCGAGCCGGCGGTCTCGAGGACGCAGCTGCGGGTGAGCGTCCCGGCCTCGGAGCACTCCTTCGCCGACTGGGCGAACAGCAGCCAGCCCGACACGGACTGGGCGCCGAGGAGGGCGACCTTGCCGTCGACGGCCTCGATCATGTCGATGTAGTCCTGCGTCGCCGGGTTGTCCGCTGCTTCCTCGAAGGGGGTGAAGGCCAGGCGCACGATGGTGCCGTTGGCCGCGTCGCCGGCCGCCTCGAGGTACAGCGGGTCGTAGAAGTTGCTCTCCAGGAGGGTGACGGTGGGCGAGTAGTCGATCTCCTGCATGGCCTGCTGCAGCTGGGACATGGCGTCGCCCTGGGCCACGAAGGTGAACCACTCGACCCCCGCGTCCTTCAGGGCCTGGGCGAAGGGCGCCCAGTTGGCCTCGCCCAGGATGTTGGTGGCCTGCTCGAGCACCACGGTGCCGCCCTGCGACTCGATGGCCTCGGCGATCTTGTCCTTCTGCTCGCGGGTGGTGGCGAGGTCGCCGTAGAGGATGCCGACGTGGTCGATGGCGCCGGGGAACTCCTCGTTCAGGAGCTGGATGGCCCCGACCGGGTACTGGTCCGACGGGTTGGGCAGCGGCTGCACCGCCCGGGTCTCCCGCCAGATCTCGTCCCCATGGGTCCCCGCCTTTTCCGCGGTGACCGAGAAGCCGGCAATGTCGATGAGCCCACATTCCCGGCCGGTGGTGGCCCAGAGGTTGTCCTGCACCGCTCCGTCGCCCACGATGGCGAACTCCTGGCCACACGCCTGTTGCATCTGGCCCTGGTACTCGGCGATGGCGGCGTCGTACTGGGTCAGCTCGAGCTGGCGACCGTCGATGCCGCCCTGCTCGTTGCACCACGCCACGAAGCCCTCGCCCGCGTCGAAGATCTCCTGGTTGAGGCCGGGTGCCCCCGAGAAGCCCGGGTCGGCCACGGTGCCCACCTGGATGGTGTCGGCGCTGATGCCCTGGGTCTCGGCGGGGTCACCGCCGCCCGCGGCGGTCGTGTCGGTGGCCCCGGAGTCGGCCGCCGGCCCGCACGGGGACTCCATCGTGCCGAAGGTCACGCCCTCGGCCCCCTCGGTCCCGGAGGTCGCCGACGTGTCGGTGGTGTCCGACCCGCCCGCAGAGTCCTCGCCCCGGCTCGAGCAGGCGCCCGCCAGCAACGCCACGCACGCCCCCACGACCAGCAGTCGTCGCAGCCTCATCGGTTTCCCCCTGGTTCTGCCGAGCCCCCCGGCACCGGCGACGCGCACCATAGCCCCGGCGACCGCCGACCGCTGGTCGAGGCCCGCCCGCTCAGTAGGTGGTGGCGGCGCGCAGGGGAGCGAGGGCGTCGCCCACGGCGGCGAGGGCGGGGGCGGCGAGGATGAGGGCGCCGGCGGTCCCCGACAGGGTGATGCGACCGGTCATGAAGGCCTCCTGGGCGCTGAGGTCGCCCCGGGCGACGGCGGCCGCCGTCTCGTAGTCCTGCGTGAAGGTCACGTCGGGGTCGGGGTGGGGGCCGGCCTCGATGGAGCGGGCGTCACCGGCCACCACCACGTGCCAGACGACCCGACCGTCGGGACCGCCGTCGACGTGCTGTTCGATGACGAGCCGGTCGTCGGCGCCGGCATCGGGGGGCGGGCCCAGTGCATCGTGGGCGGCGGTGAGCCACTCGTCGCTGAGGTACCTGGCCATGCCCGAGCTTGGCACGCACAGGTGGCAGGGTCGTAGCCCTGACGGGGGCGGTCGAGCGGTCGGTGGCCGCATCGGGGCCGGGCGCCCGCCCCGGTGGCCTAACGTCGGTGCCCATGCCTGAGCGCGGACGCGGAGAAGCGGTGTTCGACCACGAGCCGGTGACGGGCGCCTGGCGCCTCCTCAGCGGTCCCGACGACGTGCTCGACCTCATGGACACGGGCGCCGAGGGCATCGTCGCCGTCGTACGTGACGCCGGCGCCACCTTCCTCGCCCCGATCTACCACGAGCTCACCGGCATCATCTGCACGGGCGGCACGGTGCGCAGCCACATCGGCATCGTCAGCCGGGAGTTCCAGGTGCCGTGCGTGATGGGCGCCACCTTCCCCGACGGCGAGCCCGCCGACGGCGACCAGGTCACCATCGACAACGGCGTCATCCGCACGTGAGCCTCCGGTGAGCGACCAGAGCAGCGCCCTCACACCAGAGGAGATGAAGGCGAAGGCCAACGAGCTCATCGCCTACCACGGCCCCATCTCCCGTCAGCTGACCGAGGAACGCACCTCGCTCGAGTCGGCTCTCATCCCGGTGACCGCCTACATCGTGGTGGCCTGCGTCGAGTCCTGGTACCGCTACCCGGAGATGATGCGGCGCATCGAGGAGGCCATGGCCGCCGGCGACATCGGCCGGGCCGGCCGCCGCCCGGGCAGCCAGGTCAACACCGTCTACCTCTGGTCCATCGCCAACTTCTGGCTCCTGGGCCGCAAGGTCATGGCCATGATCGACCCGGTCGCGGCCAACGCACCCGAGCCGGCCCACACGGTGCTCGACTTCTGGGAGCGCGCCGCCCAGGGCTTCCGAGGCGACGACGGCACCCGCCAGGCCTTCGACGCCGGCGGGGTGGTGCGGCCCTACGGCGACGACATGATCGCCACCCTGCTGGCCGGCGCCACCGACGTTGACGACGACCGCCGCGCCACCATCAAGCGCTTCAACGCCACCCTGATCAACTACCTGTTCCTGCTCTACTTCGACACCCGGGTGGGCTCCGGGGACACCGGCCCCTACCCGCTGCCCGACGGCCGCACCCTCATCGTGCGGGACTACTACCGCCTCGCCCAGAGCGACTTCTGGTGGTCCGACGTGGCGGCCGACGTGCCCTACCAGAACCTCACCGCGGCACTCGTGCTCGACGACGTCGACGTGCACATCACCGACTTCGGCACCGCCAACACCACCCCCGAGGACTACCTCGATCGGCTGGTGTCGTTCGGCCTCTACACCACCGACGGCGCCGACGACGGGTCCCTGCGTCCCGTGCCCGACGACGAGATCGACGGCCTGCTCGCCGCCGTGCGCAAGGCGCAGTCCCAGCACTACCGCAACATCGCCGCCATGAGTCGGGACGAGAAGATCCGCTGCGGCGCCTACGTGTACTTCTCGTTCCTCAAGCCCTTCGCCGACGTCGCCGGGGTGGGCGACGAGCTCGACTGGACCGTCCCCCGCGACGTCCCTGAGCCCCTCTACCAGCTGCTCTCCGCCATGGAGGGTGAGAACGCCGGCGTGGGCGACGAGGAGCACTACTACGAACCGCTGCCCTGAGGACACGGACGAGGGGGCGCCCGCGGGGGCGTACGCTCGCCGCCATGGCCGAGCCCACGGACGCCCAGCTCACCGATGACCCCGCCAACGAGGGGCGCCACACCCCCGACGGCGAGCGCTACTGGAACGAGAGCTGGTACCTCGACTTCGTCACCGATGACGGCTCGCTCGGGGGCTACGTCCGCACCGGTCTGTACCCGAACCTCGGGGTCTGCTGGTACTGGGCGTGCGTGGTGGGGGAGGGGCGGCCCCTCGTCACCCTGATCGACCACGAGGTGCCCATCCCCGCCACCGGCGTGGCCGTCCGCAGTGACGGGCTCTGGACGGATTACGTGGTCGAGACCCCGTGGCGCCACATCTCGCTGGGCCTGGAAGGCTTCGGGGTCACCCTCGACGATCCCGCCGACGTCTACGCCGCCACCGACCCCCGCGATCTCCGCGGTGAGCGCACCGCGCTCGGTCTCGAGCTCGACTGGGAGACCCAGGGCGAGGTCTTCCCCTTCCCCTTCGGCATCACCCGCTACGAGGTGCCGTGCCGGGTGCACGGCGAGATCCTGGTGGGCGACGAGCGCATCGAGTTCGAGGGCTCGGGCCAGCGCGACCACTCCTGGGGCGTGCGGGACTGGTGGGCGATGTCGCACAACTGGTCGGAAGGGGCACTGGCCGACGGAACGCGCTTCCACGGCACCCACTCCATGCCCGGGTGGGGCGACTGGTCGATCGGCTACGTCCAGGCCCCCGGCGGCACCCCGGTGGGTGACGTCAACAGCTACCGCACCGAGCCCGACTTCGCCGCGGACGGCATGCCCGAGCGGGCCCACATGACGTTCCCCGGCCTCGACATGGAGATGACCGCGGTCGCCCACTCGCCGGTGCTGCTGGTGTCGCCCGCCGGCGACATCTCCCGCTTCCCCCGCTCGATGGTCCGGTACCGGGAGGCCGACGGCCGCACCGGCGTGGGCTGGGTGGAGTACGGCCTCCCCGAGGCCGAGCCGCCCGCCACCGCCTGATCAGTCGGTCGGGACCTCGGGGCCGAAGATCTCCTCTTCGTTCTCGAGGAGCTCTTCGGGGGTCGGGGTGGGCTCACGCCGGGCCCGGATGACCTCGATGAGCACGGGGATCAGCGACAGGCCGATGATGGCGAAGATGGCGAGCTCGAGGTTCTCCTCGACCCACGGCACCCGGTCGCCGAGCACGTAGCCGAGGGTGGTGATGCCCACCGCCCACATGAGGGCCCCGATCACGTTGTAGGTGACGAACGTGCGGTACCGCATCTTGCCGACGCCGGCCACGATGGGGGCGAAGGTGCGCACCACCGGGACGAAGCGGGCCAGGACGATGGTCTTCGAGCCGTGGCGCTCGAAGAACTCCTGCGAGCGCTCGATGTACTCCTGTTTGAAGATGCGCGAGTCGGGACGGCGGAACAGCGCCGGGCCGACCTTGCGCCCGAACAGGTAGCCGACCTGGTCGCCGGCCACGGCGGCGATGAAGCAGCCCACCAACAAGATGGGCAGGGCCGGCAGCTTGTCCTGCGAGGACAGCAGGCCGGCGGTGAACAGCAGCGAGTCGCCGGGCAGGAAGAAGCCGAAGAACAGCCCCGACTCGGCGAAGATGATGAGGAAGAGTCCGAGGGCCCCGAACGACTGGAGCAGGGACTCGGGGTCCAGGCCGCCCGCGGCGATCACGGCGGAGACGATCACATGGGAAGTCATGTCAGATCGTCTCCTCGTGACCGCCGCGGGAGCCCGTCATGATCAGGCGCTGACTTCCTCGGGGTGATGCCCCTCGGGCTCGATGGGGGCGTCCATGCCCTCGGCGTCACGCTTCGAGAACGAGATCGCACCGAGCAGCACCACCAGGGAGACGCCGGCGATGGCGAAGCGGGCGGCGTTGTCGTCGAGGGCGATGATGGCCGGCAGCAGGAGCAGCGAGACCAGGTTGATGACCTTGATCAACGGGTTGAGGGCCGGGCCGGCGGTGTCCTTGAAGGGGTCGCCGACGGTGTCGCCGATGACCGCGGCCTTGTGGGCCTCGGAGCCCTTGCCGCCCTCGAAGCCGTCCTCGATGTACTTCTTGGCGTTGTCCCACGCCCCACCGGCGTTGTTCTGGTAGTTGGCCATGAGCTGGCCGGTGAGGATGGTCGCGGCCAGGAAGGCGCCGAGGGCGTAGACGTTGATGCCGAAGCCGATGATGGCCGGGGTCAGCACCGCGAGCAGGGCCGGGGTGGCCAGCTCCCGCAGCGAGGCGGTGGTGCAGATGTCGATGACCGGGCCGTAGTCGGGGCGCTTCGTCCCCGCCATGATCTTGCCGTCGGCGAACTGGCGGCGGACCTCCTGCACCACGGTGCCGGCGGTGCGGCCGACGGCGCGGATGGCGAGGGAGCTGAACATGAAGGCGATCGAGCCACCGATGAGCAGGCCGATGAACACCTTGGGGTCGGCCACGTTGATGGGCAGGGCCTCGAAGAGCTCGTTGCCGGTTGCCTCGAGGCCGACCTCGTCGGCGATCACCTCGATGAACGAGGCGAACAGGGCGACGGCGGCGATGACCGCCGAGCCGATGGCGAAGCCCTTGGTGACGGCCTTGGTGGTGTTGCCCACCGCGTCGAGGCTGACCATGATGCGCTCGGCGTCACCCTCGAACTCGCCGGACATCTCGGCGATGCCCGCGGCGTTGTCGGCCACGGGGCCGAAGGTGTCCTCGGACACGACCACGCCGGTGGTGCTGAGCATGCCCATGCCGGCCAGGGCGACCAGGTAGAAGACGAACTGGATGTTGCCGCCGCCGAGGGCGATGGCGGCACCGAGGGCGCCGGCGATGGCCACGATGGCCCACACCGAGGACTCGAGGCCAGAGCTGATGCCCGAGAGGACGGTCGTGGCCGGGCCGGTACGGGCGGCCACGGCGATGTCCTGGACCGGCTTGTGCTCGGTCGAGGTGTAGTACTCGGTCAGGCGGCTGACCACCTGGGCCAGCACGAGGCCGGCGACCACGGCGCCGAGCATGCGCCAACCGGCGTTGCTGACGTAGGTGTCCAGCGAGGGGTCGCCGACGTCGTTGCCGACGTAGAGCAGGGCGACGGCGCCGGTGCCGAGGACGGTGAGGATGCTGGCGAGGGCGAAGCCGCGGTTGATCGGGGCCATGGCCGACTTGTCCTTGTCGGTCGCCCGCACCGCGAACACGCCGATGATCGAGGCCAGCACGCCGATGGCACGAGCAGCCACCGGGAAGATGAGACCGAGGGCGGGGTTGGCGCCGATCGAGTCGAACGCGGCCACACCCAGGATGATCGAGGCCACCAGGGTGACCTCGTAGCTCTCGAACAGGTCCGAGGCCATGCCGGCGCAGTCGCCGACGTTGTCGCCCACGTTGTCCGCGATGGTGGCGGGGTTGCGGGGGTCGTCCTCGGGGATGCCGGCTTCGACCTTGCCCACGAGGTCGGCGCCGACGTCGGCCGCCTTGGTGAAGATGCCGCCACCCACGCGCAGGAACAGGGCGAGCAGCGAGCCGCCGAAGCCGAAGCCGATGAGGATGGCCGAGGCGGTGTTCTGGAAGATCATGATGATGACGGTGGCGCCGAGGAGGCCCAGGCCGACGGTGAACATGCCGGCCACGCCGCCGGTGCGGAAGGCGACCTGGAGGGCGGCGGGCATCGACCCGGAACGGGCGGCCGCGGCGGTGCGCACGTTGCCTCGCACGGCCAGGCTCATGCCGATGAAGCCGGTGAGGCCCGACAGGATGCAGCCGGCGATGAAGGCCAGCGTGCGGAACAGGCCCGACTGGAAGAAGCTCAGGGCCACGACGCCGTCCGGCTTCAGCACCTCGGTGGAGGTGACGAACACGATGATCGCCACCGGGACGACGATGATCGCGATCGTGCGGAACTGGCGCTTGAGGTAGGCCATGGCCCCCTCTTGGATCGCCGCGGCGATCTCGCGCATCTTGTCGGTACCGGTGTCGGCGTCGAGCACCGATCGCACCAGGAAGGCGCCGACGGCGAGGGCCAGGATGGCGGTGGCCGCACTGAACCACAGCCAGAACCACTCGGCGCCGCCGAGCGTGAATTCCTGGTACCCGCCTTCAGCGGCGAGGACGTTGAGAAGGGGCAACGTGTTTCCTTTGGTCGCAGGCAGCCCTGTGCCGCCTGTGGGACATGGGGTGTGGGCGCGGCGATCTGTTCAGACCGCCGTCATGCCGCCTCAAGATTTGCCCAGCGACCCCTGTCGAGGCCAATTGGCGACCGCTGGCGGTGGGTCGTCGGCCCGCCCGGCGGCGCGCCTAGGAGAGTTGTCTAGGAGAGTCGCCGCTCGGGCGGACACCGCTACTCAGGCCTGCATCGCCCGTAGCTCGACTCGCATCTCGGAGCGGATGCTCGCTCGTTGCTGTGGATCCGTCAGGCGTTCTTGTCGAGATTCAGCTCGTATCCAGTCCTCGAAGCCTTGTACTGGATCACCGATCGACGGAACGTCCGCGAGTTCCTCGGTCCACTCCTCAAGTAAGTCGGCTTCCTCGAAGGTGTGCCCAAAGGCCTCCCAGAATCGGGCGGTCGGCACCTCAAGGCGGGTCATGTGGAATACGTTGCGCTGCTGGAGGATGTTGACGCCCACCGGCGACAGACATGCGACCCGCTTCTCGACGTTGAGTGTCGACTGTTCCGCCAAACCGATCTCCGCCAGGCGAGCCGCTTCGAAGGGCAGGGTGGGGCCACGGAGCTCAGGAAGTGGCATACGATCGAAGAATCCATTGCTCCACTTCTCAGCCGCGATGGCGTCGTGGGGGCGGACTGCGGCTACCAGGATCCCATCGGCGAGCTTTGCCCCTCGTCGCATAGCGCACGGGTGCGCCAGCACCAGCGCCGATCCGTCGACCTGGACACCTGGGATTGCGACCCCGTCGATTACGTCGCCCGTGAAGAGTGGGCGGCGCGACGACACCTCGTCACCTCGGGCGAGGTAGAGCCGTGAGGGTGCGTCCCAGGTTTCGAGGCTCACTCACGTGTCTCCACCTGCAGGCGGATCACTGGTTCGCCGTCGTCACCCATCGCGACCTCAAGATGATCGTCGGGCAGGACCCGCCACTGAGGGAAAGACGCGTCGAGCAGGTCTTCAGAAGTGATGTGGCCAGCGGCGTACTCAAGCAAGCCGGTGGCATCACCTTCGCTGTAGATGTCGATTGCGGTGATCTCGGACCCTGCCAGGGGAATCTCCATCCACGACGCCACGTCGCTCACGAGATGGTCGCACCGCAGGACGTCAACGAAGGCGAGCAGTCGAGCTACGGAACGACGATGGGCCCCAGTCGTGGACTCGCCGTGACGCCACTTACGGACGGCCGGGACGGTGACGTCCACAAGACGGGCGATGTCCCTCCAGGCAAAACCCAGGCCAGCGAGTTCGCTGAGGAGGTCCTGCACAGACCGTTTAGCAGCCTCGTCAGTCCGAGCATCGAGTTGGATGGCCATCGCCTCGTCGTGCACCTCGGCGACGTCTTCAAGGAGATACCTGGTTACCCCGCGAAGATGGCCTGCTCGATCTGCGAGTTCGTCCTGCGTAGTCTTCGTTGGGGTGTCAGACGGTCGGTCGAGAAGCGCATCGGTCCTCGTTGAGTCCTGGGTCCAGTCGCGATGCATCGTGCTCACGCCAGCGGATCCTTTCGAAAGACGTCGTCGATTAGTCGGTCTGTCAGCAGCTGGTCAAACAGTGACCGTGCAGGACCCCTGAGCTGGTCACAAGCCACGAGCAGATCGGGCGTTCGGAAGGCAGGGATCAGGTCCGGCTGCCAGAAACTATCGAAATCCAGCACGAAGACGGGGCCGGTGGGGGGTGGTAAGGGCCGTCGGAGAGGGCCAGAGGGGTCGACCACTGGCCCGTCGGACGTACCGTGCCGGAGCACCAGTCGCTGCTCCGCGCCCGTTTGGTACTGGGCAGCGCCGGTCCACTCGACTGCGACTAGACCATCGGCTCGGGATGACAAAAGACTCGGGTCAATCCATTCGACCCACTCACTTGGCTCAGTAAGGCCGGGAACTCGTATCTCGTCGATGTAGCGGAGTCCCAACCGGATGACGCCATCTGGCCTCAATACGTCCTCGACGGCCTCGAACGCTCGGCGCAAGATCTCTCGGAACGCAGGGTAGCCCCGGTAGCTCGTAGCCTCGATCGTCAACCGCTCCGGACGGACTGTCACAGCGACGGTCCGATCGCGCATGGTGATCCGAGTCACTTCCTCGGTCTTGACGACTGGGTTTCCCGGCACGCCACTTGCGAGGGCAATTTCCACCGTTTGCTCTTTTGCACCCTCGATCACCCAGTCGCTACCGAGATGATCCCTAAGCGCTCGCTGCCCGGGAGGTCGGAGAGCTGTGGTCGCTGCGGGAAACCGGGCCTCGACGGCTACCAAGGCCAAAGGGGCGTTCGGCCATACCTCGGAATCTGCCATACCAATAGAGATACCAGAAGTGTAACTGCATCGCACAGCCGCGCGGACACGTGGGCGCTCCGCCGCTACACGCGGTCGTAGAGGATGGCCCGCTTGACCTCTTCGATGGCCTGGGTGACCTTGATCTCACGGGGGCAGGCCTCGGAGCAGTTGAAGGCGGTGCGGCAGCGCCACACGCCCGACTTCTCGTTGAGGATGTCGAGGCGGTCGGCCGCACCCTCGTCGCGCGAGTCGAAGATGAAGCGGTGGGCGTTGACGATGGCCGCCGGGCCCACGTACGACGAGTTGCCCCAGTACACCGGGCACGACGTGGTGCACGCCGCGCAGAGGATGCACTTGGTGGTGTCGTCGAAGCGCTCGCGGTCCTCCGAGGACTGGTAGCGCTCGGTGTAGCCGGGGTCGCTCTCGTTGATGAGGAAGGGCATCACCGAGCGGTACTGGGCGAAGAAGGGCTCCATGTCGACCACGAGGTCCTTGATGACCGGGAGGCCGCGGATGGGCTCGACCGTGACGATCTTGCCGGCGTCCTTGATGAGCATCGTGCAGGCCAGGGCGTTGGCGCCGTTGATGACCATGGCGTCCGATCCGCACACGCCGTGGGCGCAGGAGCGCCGTAGCGAGAGGGTGCCGTCGTGGTGGTACTTGACCTCGTGGAGGGCGTCGAGCACGCGGTCGGTGCCCTCCATCTCGACCTGGTAGCTCTCCCAGTGGGGCTTGGTGTCGCGCTCGGGGTCGAAGCGCTTGATGCGCAGCTCGATCTTGAAGAGCTCGACCGCGGGGGCGGGCGCCGCCGCCCCGCCCGACTCCGACGGGGCCTCGGCAGTGGTGGTGTCAGCCATCAGTACTTGCGCTCCATGGGCTCGTAGCGGCCACCGATCACGGGCTTGTAGTCCAAGGTGATGGTGCCGTCGTCGTTCAGGGTGGCGAGCGTGTGCTTCATCCACTCGCCGTCGTCGCGGTTCGGGTAGTCGTCACGGGCGTGGGCGCCGCGGCTCTCGGTGCGGGCCCGGGCGCTCTTGACGGTGACGTCGGCGAGGTCGAGCAGGTAGCTCACCTCGAGCGCCTCGGTGAGGTCGTAGTTGAAGGTGTCGCCCTTGTCGGTGATGGCGACGTCCTCGTAGGCCTCCTTCAGCTCGGCGACGGTGGCCTCGGCCGTGGCCAGGGATTCCTCGGTGCGGAACACCGTGGCGTACTTGGTCATGTCGTCCTGGAGGCGGGTGCGCAGGTCGGCGTAGTTCTCCGAGCCCTTGCCCGCCTTGAGCTTCTCGATGCGGGCGGCGACGTCCTGTTCGGCACCCGGCACCGCCTCGGGGTGGCCGACGCTGTTGACGTAGCGGGCCATGTCCTTGCCGCCGCGGCGGCCGAACACGACGATGTCGAGCAGCGAGTTGGTGCCGAGGCGGTTGGCGCCGTGGACCGACACGCAGGCGCACTCGCCGGCGGCGTAGAGGCCGGGGAGCACGGTGTTGTCGGTGTCGATGACGACCTGGCCGTCGACGTTGGTGGGGATGCCGCCCATGGCGTAGTGGGCGGTGGGCTGGATCGGGATGGGGTCGGTCTTCGGCTCGATGCCCTGGTAGGTGCGCACGAAGTCCGAGATGTCGGGCAGCTTGGCGTCGATCTGCTCGGGCGGCAGGTGGGTGAGGTCCAGGTGGACGTAGTCCCCGTTGATGCCGCAGCCCCGACCCTCGAGGATCTCGGTCATGATCGACCGCGAGACCATGTCGCGGGGGGCGAGGTCCTTCACGGTGGGGGCGTAGCGCTCCATGAAGCGCTCGCCGTCCTTGTTGCGCAGGATGCCGCCCTCGCCGCGGGCGGCCTCGGAGAGCAGGATGCCCAGCTTGTAGATACCGGTCGGGTGGAACTGGAAGAACTCCATGTCCTGCATGGGGATGCCCCGACGCAGGAGGAGGCCCGGGCCGTCACCGGTGAGGCTCACGGCGTTGGACGACACCTTGAACATGCGGCCGAAGCCGCCGGAGGCGAAGAGCACGCCCTTGGTGCGGAACACGTGCAGGTCGCCCGTGGCCATCTCGTAGGCCACCACTGACGACACCCGCTTGCCGGCGTCGCTGTCGGGGTCGTCCACGAACGCGATGTCGAGGACCTGGAATTCGTTGAAGAAGTTCACGCCCCGCTTCACGCACTGCTGGAACAGGGTCTGGAGGATCATGTGGCCCGTGCGGTCGGCCGAGTAGCACGCCCGGCGCACCGGGGCCTCGCCGTGGTTGCGGGTGTGGCCGCCGAAGCGCCGCTGGTCGATCTTGCCCTCGGGGGTCCGGTTGAACGGCAGGCCGAAGTGCTCGAGCTCGATCACCGCGTCGATGGCCTCGCGGCACATCACGTCGATGGCGGGCTGGTCGCCGAGGTAGTCGGCGCCCTTCACCGTGTCGAACGCGTGCCACTCCCAGGAGTCGTCCTCCACGTTGGCGAGCGCCGCACACATGCCGCCCTGGGCGGCGCCGGTGTGCGAGCGGGTCGGGTAGAGCTTGGTGAGGACCGCCACGTGGCACTGCCCCGCGACCTCGATGGCGGCACGCAGGCCGGCGCCACCGGCGCCGACGATCACCGCGTCGTAGCTGTGGTGATGGACTTTCACGACCTCACTTTTCCACGCGCTGGGCATCGGCACCGCATCGACCGCGCCCGGACGCCCCCTCGGGGTCGCGCGACTTCCTAGAATCACCCCTTGGTGGGGGAGACGAAGCCGATGAGTCGGGCCGAATCACAGGAGCGGACGAGGGCGGCGTTGCTCGCCGCGGCCGACCGGCGATTCGAGGCCCAGGGGTACCTGGGCACCACGCTGTCCGAGATCGCGGCCGACGCCGGGCTCACCAAGGGTGCGGTGTACGCCAACTTCCGATCGAAGGCCGACCTGTTCCTGGCGGTCCGCCAGGAGTGGTCCCTGGGCGGGATCCCGCTCCTCGCCGAGCAGGCTGCCGCCCTCGACGACCTCGACGAGTGGATCGCCCTCATCGCCGACTGGGTGGCCGCCCTCGGTGGCGAGGGCGAGCAGCGCCAGCGGGCCTACTCCGAGTTCCTGGTCGAGGCGGCCGCGACCCCCGAGGCGGCACGCGCCTTCGTCGAGCCCTACCGCTCGGCCCGCACGATGGTGTCGACCATGCTGGCCGCCGAGCTCAGCCGCCTGCTCGATCTCGCCGTCGAGCCCCTGCACCTCGAGGTGCAGGTCGACATCTTCTTCGCCGCCGTCGCCGGTCTGGCGTTCATCCGCACCCTCGACGCCACCATCCCGAGCGAGGCCTACCGGGTGGCCGTGCGCAACCTGATCCTCGGCACCATGGAGGTCGCCGCGGAGCCGCCGACGGGTTGATCCCGCCGCTGCGGGCCGACTTGACCCGGCGGTGACACGCTGGGACACTCGGAAACTGAGGGTATTCGAGTGCCGGTCGGCGCCCTTCGACCGTCGGCACTCCGCCGTCACGGTCCCCTTCACCGCCGTGACGGCGGCCCTCCCACGCCACGGGCGTACCCGGGAGGAGGTGCGGGGGCCGGTTCCCACCACCTCCTCCCGGCGGCGAGGGCGGGTCGGGTGAACGTGCTCAGGCGGACCCGACGATGACGGTGGCGTAGTGGTTGGCCACGCGGTCGAGGTCGCCGCCGAGGAGCTCGAGATCGATGGTGAGCGGCCCCGGCGCGTCGGGCACCTCGAACTCGATGCCGCCGATGCGGGTGCACTCGTCCGCGGGCAGGTCTCCCTGCCACCCCCACGTCTCCTCACCGCCGGCCCACCGGACCGTGGCGCCGACCCGGGCGCCGGCCACCAGCCGGTGCAGGTCGGACACGGCGTGCACGTCGAGCGTGAGGCGCTCGCCGGCGCGCACGGTCTCAGGCGGGCGTTGGCAGGTCACGATCACCGGCCGGCACGCCTCGACCAGCGCGGCGTGGGCCGCCTTGGGTGCGCGGTCGTGCCCGAGCACGCTCCAGGTCACCGCCGGGTGGCCGTCGGCGAAGCAGAACTGGGCGAACCCACCGGTCGGGCGGTACTTCAGCTTGCGGAGCGCCTCGATGTGGTGCTTCACGACCTCGGCCTGGTAGCGCTGGGTGGCGTCACGCCACTCGTCGAAGGTGGTGGAGTCCGCCGGCGGCACGTAACGGTCGAAGGCGTGCTTCTGGAGGTTGTGGGTGCGGGCGAGGCGGGGCCAGTCGAGATCTGGCCAGCGCTCGGGCTCGCAGAAGGCGGCGTCCTCCGGCACGGCCTGCGCGCCGAACTCGGTGACGAAGCGGGCGAGGCGGGGGAGGCGGCGCAGGAAGGTCGGGAAGTCGCGCTCGTCGCCGAAGTACCAACCGAAGTAGGTGTGGGTGTCGGTGCCGTCGAGCTGGGGCAGGTGGGGGAACATCCCCGAGCTCGCGATGACCGGTCGGGACGAGTCGGCCTTGCGGAGCGAGCGCTTGATGGAGCGGTCGAGGATCGTGCGGTTCCAGGTGGGCAGCTCCTGGGCGGCGAGCGCCCGTAGCGCCAGCTTGCGCACCTCGGCGGGGTCGCCGAGCGCTTCGGCGTCGATGTCGATGGCCATGGGCTCGTTGTGCCCGCACCAGATGGCCACCGAGGGATGGTGGCCGAGCAGCTCGACGGCCTTGCGGGCCTGGCGGACCGCCTGCTTGCGCACCCCACGGGCGTAGCCCCACTGGAGGGGGAGGTCCTGCCAGAGCAGGAGTCCGGCCTCGTCGGCGGCGTCGTACACCTCGGGCCGGGTGATGTGGGCGTGCAGGCGGAGGAAGTCGAGCCCGGCGTCACGGGCGAGGGCGACGTCACCTCGGAGATCCTCGACGGTGGCCTCGGCGAGGGCCTGGCGGGTCGGCCCCTGGTTCGAGCCCTTCAGGAAGAGGCGCTCGCCGTTGACGTGGGCGATCCAGTTGCGCAGCTCGACCGTGCGGAAGCCCAGTCGGCGGGTGACCCGGTGGCTGACCTCGCCGCCGTCGGTGCGCACCTCGATGGTGACGTCGTGCAGCGGCTGGTCGCCGAGCGACCACGGCCACCAGCGCTCGGGGTCGGCCACCGAGACCGACCACTCGACCCGGTTCTCGCCCGCTGCGAGCGGATGTTCGGCCACCTGCTCGACGATCGGGCGGTCGTCGCCGGCGGGCGCGACGGTGGTGCGGATCTCGACCGTCCCTGCGTCGAGCGTGTCGACCACCGCCCCGATGGCGACGGTGGCGTTCGTCTCGCTGGCGTCGGTGCAGATCATCGACGGGCGCCGGAAGCGCACGGGGCCCGTCTCCTCGAGGCGCACCGGCCGCCAGATGCCGCCGGGGTTGCGGTCGCGGTCGTGGCAGTCCCAGTGCTGGAACACGCCGGTCAGGTTGCGCTTGGCCGCCCGGTCGAGCTGCGGCGCGCAGATCACCTCGATGGCGAGCGCGTGCTCGGCCCGCGCGGTGAGGGCCTCGGTGACCTCGAAGGTGTGGTGGAAGAAGTAGCCCTCGGTCGCACCGACGTAGCCCTCGTCGAGCCACACGTCGCCCTGGTAGAAGACGCCGTCGAGGACCAGCCAGGATCGTCGCCCCTCGGCGGGCGCGGGCGCACCGAAGCCGTGGCGGAAGAGCAGCGGTCCCTCGGTGCCCGCGAAGGCCGGTGTCGACTGCCAGTGGCCCGGCACCTCGATCGGCTCCCAGCCGGAGTCGTCGAACCCATCGAGGGTGTAGGTGCGACGCAGGTCCTCGTCGGCGATCGCCGCTCGCCACGTGCCCGAGAGATCGAGAGCCAAGGGGTCCGAGGGTAATGGTCGCGGCCGGGCCCCCGGCCCTCGGGGCCGCGGAATCCGACCCGGACGGGGCCGCCGGGGTAGGGGACGGTCGTGGACACCTACCAACTGCTCCTGGCCATCCTCGGGGTGGCGGTGCTGGGGTCGGCGGTGCTCCCCCGGCTGGTGCACCGCCGGCCGATCTCGGTGCCGATCGTGTACGTGGCGGCCGGCATGGTCCTGTTCGCGCTGCCGCTGGGCCTGGAGGCGCCGCTGCCCGGCACGGGGGCGGACACGGACACCAACTGGGCCGAGCGGCTCACGGAGTTCGTGGTGATCGTCTCCCTCATGGGCGCCGGACTGAAGCTGCGCCGACCCATCGGCTGGCGGTCTTGGGGCACCACCTGGCGATTGCTCGGCATCACCATGCCGCTCACGATCGCCGGCATCGCGCTGTTGGGGGGACTGGCGGCGGGGCTGCCGCTGGCGGCGGCCGTCCTCCTCGGCGCCGTGCTCGCACCCACCGACCCGGTGCTCGCGTCCGACGTGCAGGTGGAGGGCGTGCAGGGTCCCGAGGAGGAGGACGCCGACGACGAGGTCCGCTTCGGCCTGACCTCGGAGGCCGGCCTCAACGACGCCCTCGCCTTCCCGTTCACGAACCTCGCCATCGCGATCGCGGCCGGTGGAAGCTGGCTGGCCGGTTGGGTCGTGGACGACGTGGTCGTGCACCTCTCCGTCGGTCTCGTGGTGGGCGTGCTGCTCGGTCGGGTCATCGCCTACCTGGCCTTCAGCGTCGGGTCACCGCTGGCCCTCGCCCGCACCGGCCAGGGCTTCGTCTCCGTGGGAGCGACCCTGCTGGTCTACGGCGTGGCGGAGCTCGCCCATGGCTACGGCTTCCTCGCGGTGTTCGTGGCCGCGGTCACCATCCGCAGGTACGAGCTCGACCACGAGTACCACGAGGTGCTGCACGACTTCGCCGAGACCCTCGAACGCCTCGCGAGCATCGTGTTCCTGTTGCTGCTGGGCGGGTCGGTGGTCGACGGTGCCCTCGGGGCACTCACGCCCGCAGGCATCGCCGTGGCCGTGGCCGCGATCGTGGTGGTGCGGCCGCTGGCTGGCTGGGTCGGCCTGCTCGGGTCGCCCACCGACGCGCCCACACGGGCGGCGCTGGCCTTCTTCGGGGTCCGCGGGATGGGCACGATCTACTACCTGGCGCACGCGGTGACCGAGGAGGCCTTTCCGGAAGCCCGCGAGGTGTGGTCGATCGCCATCCTCACCATCGTCTTGTCGATCGTCGTCCATGGGACCACCGCCAGCATCGCCCTGTCCGGGATCGAGCGGAAGGTCGACCGTGACGGGGCGGGCACAGACCGCCGAGCTCGACCGTCGCCCCCCTCCGCGTGACCGGTAGGTTGGCGCGCATGTCGTCGCGACCCGCCACCATCGGCCAGCTCCGCGAGTCCGGCTGGGAGTCGGTTCCCATCAAGGAGGAGGTGCGCCGCAACGCGGTCGCCAAGATCGCCTCCGGCGAGCCCCTCTTCGCCGAGGTGCTCGGCTACGAGGACACCGTCATGCCCCAGCTCGAGAACGCGCTGCTCGCGGGGCACGACGTGATCTTCCTGGGCGAGCGGGGTCAGGCGAAGACCCGCATGATCCGCTCGCTCACCGGGCTGCTCGACGAGTGGATGCCGATCATCGTCGGTTCCGAGATCAACGACGACCCCTACCACCCGGTGTCGAAGCACGCCCGGGACCTCGTGGCCGAGCACGGCGACGACACCAACATCGAGTGGGTCCACCGCGACCTGCGCTACGGCGAGAAGCTGGCCACCCCCGACACGTCCATCGCCGACCTCATCGGCGAGGTCGATCCCATCAAGGTCGCCGAGGGCCGTTACCTCTCCGACGAGCTCACCCTCCACTACGGCCTCGTCCCCCGTACCAACCGTGGCATCTTCGCCATCAACGAGCTGCCCGACCTCTCCGAGCGCATCCAGGTCGGACTGCTGAACGTGCTCGAGGAGCGAGACGTCCAGGTGCGCGGCTACAAGATCCGCCTCCCCCTCGACGTGTTGCTCTTCGCCTCGGCCAACCCCGAGGACTACACGAACCGCGGGCGGATCATCACCCCGCTGAAGGACCGCTTCGGCGCCCAGATCCGCACCCACTACCCCCTCGACGTCGAGACCGAGGTGGCCATCGCCGCCCAGGAGGCCCGTCCGTTCGACCTCGAGGGCGTGCGGGTCTCCGTGCCCGAGTACATGTCCGAGATCGTGGCCACCATCAGCCACCTGGCCCGTCAGAGCCCGCACATCAACCAGGCCTCCGGCGTGTCGGTGCGCCTCACCGTGTCGAACGAGGAGACCCTGATCGCCAACGCCCTCCGGCGGTCGCTGCGCATGGGCGAGACCGAGGTCGTGCCGCGGGTGAGCGACCTCGAGGCGCTCGTCTCCTCCACCGCCGGCAAGGTCGAGATCGAGGCCATCGAGGAGGGCCGCGACGCGCAGATCGTCGAGCAGATCATGAAGGGCGCGGTGCTGACGGTGTTCAAGGAGCACTTCGCGGTCGAGGACCTGCGTGGTGTGCTCGACGCCTTCGACGAGGGCGCGGTGGTCAACGCCGGCGAGGACGTCGGCGCCGACGACTACGCCCAGCTCGTCACCTCGGTGCCGGCGCTGCGCGACGCCGTGCGGCAGCTGACCGACGACGAGTCGCCCGCGGCGGTGGCCGGCGCCGTCGAGCTCGTCCTCGAGGGCCTCCACCTGTCGAAACGCCTCAACAAGGACGCAGTCGGCGCCCGCGCCACCTACCGAGGCCGCGGCTGAGCCGAGCGGTCCGGGAGCGGGGACGGGAGCCCAGATGGGGGAGAGCGGCTCGGTGGACGGGTGGGAGCGGGCGGCCCAGCGGTTCGTGGCGAACGGCCCCATCGGGCTGATGACCTTCGACGCCCGAGCCGTCGTGGTGTACGCCAACGAGGCGGCGCTGGAGATCATCGGACGCGACCCCACGGGAATGTCCGTCACCGACCTCCTGCACGCGGACGACCTCACCCGGATCCTCGCCGCAACCAAGATCCAGCGGAGCTGGGCCGACCCCTCCCGCAACCCCGGATCGGTGTGGCGGATGCTCCTGGCCGACGGTGGCAGCGTCGAGGTGCTCACCCAGGCCCGGATGCTTCCGGTCGACGGCGAGTCCTACCTCCAGATCGGGTTCCTTCCGGCACCACCGCGGCTCACGGTGCTCGACACCCTCCACGACGTGGCCGCCGGCCGGCCCCTGTCGCACACCTTCGCCCGGCTCATGGAGGGCATCGTCAGCGATGTCGCCGGCATGGCCATCAACTGGATGGACCCGGAAGGCCAACTGCACGTGTTCGGCAACCTCCCGCCGGTGCTCGCCGGGGTCGGGAGGGACGGTCGGCGGGACGCCGACCCCGAGACGCCCTGGTGGCGGGCGACCGAGTACGGCGAGCCGGCCGAGCAGGTAGGCCTCGACGGCCTGCCGGCCGAGGTCGGCGACGCCGCGACCGCAGCCGGCTTCGTGGCCTGCTGCGTGTCGCCCGTGCCCGACCCGGCGACCGGCGAGTCTCTCCTCTACGTCAACTGGGTGCGCGACGCCTCGATGCTCGCCTACGTCCGGCAGACCTTCGCCGACGTGCTGGCCGATGTCCTGCAGGTGGCCCTCGTGCGCGCCGAGGACGCCCGCCGCCTGTACTTCGCCGCCCGCCATGACCACCTGACCGGCCTGGCCAACCGCGGCGCCTTCTTCGACGCCCTCACCGCAGCCATCGGTCAGGGTCCCGCGAGCGTGCTGTACCTGGACCTCGACGGTTTCAAACTCGTCAACGACCACTTTGGTCACGACGCCGGCGACCAGGTCCTCGTCGCCGTCGCCGAGCGCCTGGAGGCGTGCGTGCCCGGGGACGCGCTCGTGGCCCGTCTCGGCGGCGACGAGTTCGCCATCGTGGTGCCCGGCGACGACGGGACCGTGGCGGAGGCGCTCGCGGTACGGGTGGTCGACTCGGTGGGCCGGCCCTTCGCGCTCGAGCCCTACGGCGAGATCGCGGTCAGCGTCAGCGTCGGCTGTTCGGTCACCGACGGGCAGGCGCCGGCGAACGCCAACGACCTCGTGGTGGCCGCCGACGAGGCCTTGCGCTCGGCCAAGGGAGATGGCAAGGGCACCTGGGTGCGGGCCACCAGCCGCTGAACGGCTGCACCGCCCCGCGGCGCGCGGCACGATGGTGGCCATGGCCATCTCGAAGGACGCCGCCCGCACCTACCAGCTCGAGTACGCCCCCGTCTTCGACGCCGCCTGCCGGGCGGCCGCCCGCTGCAACATGGCCGTGCAGGCCGCCGACCCGGCCACCGGCGCCATCACCCTCTCGACCTCGATGTCGCTGGCGTCTTGGGGTGAGAACATCGCCCTGCAGGTGGGGCAACTCGAGCCGGGTGTGATCCAGGTGGGCATGCGCTCGGGGGTGAAGTTCGGCCTCGTGGACTGGGGCAAGAACGACAAGAACATCAACCGCTTCTTCGCCGCCCTCGACGCCGAGCTCGGCCTGTCGGGGCCCCTCCCCGGTGTGCCCCCGAACGCACCCCAGCAGATGTCCCCGGGTCCCCGCGGGCAGATGTCACCGGCGCCGCACTTCGCCCCGGGCGTCGGCGTGCCCGGACCCGCCCTCGGCGTCCCCACCGCGCCCCCCGGCCCGCCGGCGGGCTGGCACCCGGACCCGGGTGGCCGCCACGAGTACCGCTACTGGGACGGCGCCACCTGGACCGACCAGGTCAGCGACGCCGGCGCCGTCTCCGCCGACCCGCTCTGAGCGGAGCCGTTCCCGAGGCAATGGCGCGCGCCATTGCCTCGACTTCGCCGGGCGGCCGGCTCCTCGACTACGGGGAGAGGAGGTCGCGGGTGGCCCAGTCCGAGGCCAGCGCCGCCGAGTCGCGGGGCTTGCGGTTCCGATCGAACAGCCCGAAGGGCACGTCGAAGCCGTGGAGCCACTCGTAGTTGTCGATGCCCGTCCAGTGGAAGAAGCCCCGGACGTCGATCCCGTCGGCCGCCGCGGAGGCGACCTCGGCCAGGGACGCCCGGAGCACCTCCTCGCGCCACTCGTCGTCGGTGGTGCCGACGCCGTGCTCGGCGATCAGCAGCGGCCGGCCAGGCAGCTCGTCGGCGAGGCGACGCAGGACGATGCCGAGGCCCTCGCTCCACGGGGCGTAGCCGAGGGGCCCGACGCGGGCGTCGGCGGGATAGGGGACGAACGGGTTGTCGGCATCGTCGGCGATCCCGTAGGCCGAGTAGTAGGAGAAGCCGACGAGGTCGAACGAGCCGGCCATCTCGGGGATCTCGACGTCGGCGCGGCCGGGCGTGCGCAGCAATCCGTCGCGCAGGGCGCTGATCCACCCCCACAGGGCCTCGTCGACGGTGTCGGCGAGGGCGGTGACGTGGGGTTCGGTGGAGCGGGGCACGACCGGCGCCAGGTTGTAGACGGTGGCCACGGGCTGGTCGCCGCCCTTGAGCAGCAGCCACGCCTCGTGGTTGGCCAGGTGCACCGCCCGCAAGGCGTCGAAGAACTTCTCGGGGTCACGTCGGCCGGGAGGGAACGTCCCGTCGAGCCACCCCAGCGAGGCGTAGGCCACCGGTTCGTTGATGGGCTTCCAGCCGAACACCAGGTCGCCGAAGGTCTCGGCCACCCGGTCGACATGGCGGGGCCAGTGGTAGCGGCGGGCCTTGTCGTCGACGAAGCCGCCGAGGTCGTCCGAGAACCAGCCCGGGAGCGAGAAGTGGTGGAGGCACACCCACACCGACAGGCCGGCGTCGTTGGCGGCCTCGAGCATCGACCGGTAGTGCTCGACGGCGTCGCGGTCCCACTTGCCGGGCTCGGGCTCGAGGCGGGCCCACTCGATCGACAGGCGGTGGTGGGTGAGGCCGGCATCGGCGAGCAGGGCGAAGTCGTCGCGGTAGTTGGTGGCGAAGCCGTTGCCGTCACGCGACGCCGGCGCCCGCCCGAGCCGCTCCCACCGGGCCCAGTCGGCGCGGGGCGCGGCCCCCTCGGCCTGGGTGGACGAGGCGGCGGTCCCCCACCAGAAGCGGTCTTGGCTGCCGGCGTCCCAGGTCATGGGGTGGATCCTGACTCATCGACGGCGGGCAGCGTGAACGGCGGGATGGCCGTGGTCACCGTGTACTCGCCGAGGGCGGCCTCGACCACGAGGCGAGCCCATGGCTTGAACCGTTCCTCTCCGTCGAACACGTCGTCGAGCACTGCCTGGGCGGCGTCGACTGATCGCACGTCGCACCGACGGAGCAGGATCGCGATGTCGTCGTCGTCTCGACCCGGCCTCGCGGCTGGAGCTTCATGGCCAGGAGCAACCGAGCCGGAGCGACTTCGATCACCACCGAACCTGCTTCGAGGAATGGCACTCCCGGAGGTAGCCCGTGCGCGGGGACGAACTGCGCAGCGCCGGCGTTGAGCCAATCGGGAGGCAGGTCTCGCTGCTCGGCGAACTCGTGCACGACTCGATCGATCTCGGGGCCGGGGACGTACCACGCGTCGATGTCTCGAGTCAGCGCGCGCTCGTGGTGGTCGTAGTGGCAGAGGGCGAGAGCAGCGCCGCCGAGGAGGTAGATCCGGGCGGGGACCCCGAGGCCATCAAGTCGACGGGCGACTGCGGTCAGCAGCGATCGGACTTCCGCGGCGTCGAACAGTCGCGTGCGGTCGGTCATGTCAGACGCTGTCGAAGAACTCGCGCGGGATGTACACGTTTCGTCGCGCGAAGGCCCGCGGAACCGTTGCCCGTGCCGCGAGGCGAAGGTCGGGGTGCTCGATCAGGTCCCACTCGACCGAGGAGAACCGAGACGGCTCGTCGACCCAGGTGGGCGTGGGCAGGCCCCGTTGGACCAACGAGTGATCGACGATGGCCGCCAATGCGGCGTCGACGCGTTGGTCGTTCGTGGTCTCCGGGGCGGCGATGGTCAACGCAATGGCGGTCGTCGGCTCCGCACCACGGAGATCGTTGCTGAACTCGACCAGCGACTTGTTCACGACCGCGGGTCGGTCGGCCTCGTCGCGCAATGCGAGGGCCCATTCGGCGACCGTCGGGCGGGTGGTGGGGATCGACACGAGGCGGTGCCCGGTGGCGCGCAGAATCTGCTCGAGCTTGGCCACGGTCGTGTCGCGGTCACCGGTCTCGATGTCGGACAGGGAGGGCTGGGCGACGCCGCAGCGGCGGGCGAGCTCACGCTGCGACCAGCCGCGGCTGGTGCGGGCGGCGTGGAGGAACGAGCTTGCGGGCACACCTGAACGATAACAGATATGTGATCACGCCGACCATGGGGGCGCTCGGGTCTGACCGGGCGCAGGCCCGTCGCCCGCGTAGCCTCCGGACATGGCACGCCACACCAGAGGCCGGGTCTCCCGGTGGCTGCCGACGGTCCTGGGCCTGGTCTGCCTCGCCGGCCTCGTGGTCGTCGTGGCCCGGGTGATGGCGCCCGACTCGTCGAGCGGCACGGCGGCCGAGCCGACCGAGGAGGGTGCCGACGCCGAGCCGTCCGGCGATGCCTTCGGGGTCACCACCACCTCATCGCCGCTGCCGGACGGGTGCGAGACGGTCGTCGTGTCCCCGCCCGACGCGGCCGACCAGTACGAGGGAGACCTGTGCGTGCCCGAGGGCGTGGTCAACGACACCGCCATCGTCCTGGTCCACGGCGGCGGCGGCTTCGGCGGCGAGCGCAGCGACATGCGGGCGTGGGCCGAGGTGTACCGCGACGCCGGCTACGCCACCCTCTCGACCGACTACCTGATCTTCGACGAAACGACCCGTTCGCCCGTCTACCCCGAGCCCGAGCAGGACGTGAAGGCCGCGGTCCAGTGGCTGCGGGGCGAGGGTCCCGACCACGGCGTGGCCGCCGATCACATCGTCGTGCACGGCATCTCGGCCGGCGCCCGCCTCGGCGGCCAGATCGAGGTGACGCCCGACGACCCGTACTACCAGGACACCGAGCTCTGGCCCGGGACGTCCGATGCCATCGATGGCTTCATCGGCTTCTACGGCTACTACACCGGCCTCCAGTTCGACGAGGAGCGCTACTACGGGGGCCCCGAGGACAGCGCGGACCCGCTCGTGCTGGGCCGCTGGCAGCGAGCCGACTCCACCGAGTTGGCCGCCGGCGCCGTCGCCCCTGCCCTGTTGGTGCACGGCGCCGACGACGGCCTCGTGGCGGCCGAGCAGAGCGAGCGCTTCGGCGCCGCCCTTGGCGCTGCGGGCGTCGACGTCACCACCCGAATCCTCCCCGGCGAGGGCCATGCCTTCGACCTCGACGAGGACGGCTCGCTGAGCGCCGACGGCGAGGCCCTCGCCCCCGAGGTCCTCGCCTGGCTCCGCGACCACGTGGGCTGACACCGCCCCTTCCGTCCTGACCCCGATCCGGTGCCCCGGATCCGGCGCCCAGGGCAGCGAGGTCCGGTGACCGTTCGCGGCGATGGCTCGGGTGCCCACCCGGCCGTACGGCGCCGAAGGGTGACGGGTAGCCTCGGGACGTGCTCCGCCGGCGCAAGGCCCCCGCTCCCCGCTTCGCCTACTCGCGGTGGGACGGCACCCAGGTGGGCTTCGAGCTCGACGCCGACGACGTGTTCTCCGAGATCACCGACGACCTGCTCTACCACGGCGACCTCAACGCCGCGCTGCGGCGGATGATGCAGTCCGGGTTCCGCGACCGCAACGGCGAGCGCATGGAGGGCGTGCGCGACATGCTCGAGAAGCTGCGCCGGCGCCGCAAGGAGACCCTCGAGCAGCATGACCTCGGGGGCGTCTACGACGACATCGCCGAAGAGCTGCGCGAGGTCGTCGAGATGGAGCGGGGCGGCATCGAGGACCTCCAGCGCGAGGCCCGCGAGTCGGGCGACGCCCGCCGCCAGGAGCTCACCGACCAGGTCGCCATGGAGCGCAACCTCCAGCTCGACATGCTCCCCCCCGACCTCGCCGGCCAGGTCCGTGAGCTCCAGGAGTACGAGTTCACGTCGTCAGAGGCCCGTGAGCGCTTCGACGAGCTGGTCGACCAGCTGCGCCAGCAGCTCATGCAGCGCTACGTGGACCAGATGACCGGGGCCATGAACGACATGTCCCCCGAGGACATGGCCCGCATGAAGGACATGATGGCCGAGCTCAACCAGATGCTCGAGCAGCGCGAGCGCGGCGAGACGCCCGACTTCGAGGGGTTCATGGAGCGCTTCGGCGACTTCTTCCCCGAGAACCCCGAGACCCTCGACGAGCTGCTCGAGGTGATGGCCCAGCGCATGGCGGCCATGCAGGCGATGCTCAACTCGATGACGCCCGAGCAGCGGGCGCAGCTCCAGAGCCTGTCCGAGCAGTTGCTCGAGGACATGGACCTGCGCTGGCAGGCCGACCAACTGGCCGAGAACCTGCGCAACGCGTTCCCCAACGCCGGCTGGGACAAGCAGTACAACTTCAGCGGCCAGGACCCACTCGGCTTCGCCGAGGCGGCCGAGATGATGGGAGAGCTGGGCGACATCGACCAGCTCGAGAACCTGCTGCGGGGCGCCACCAACCCCGGCGCACTCGCCGAGGCCGACATCGACAAGGTGCGCGACCTGCTCGGCGAGCAGTCGGCCGAGAGCCTCGAGCGCATCCAGGAGCTGGCCCGCATGCTCGAGGAGGCGGGTCTGGTCGAGAACAAGGAGGGTCGCCTCGAGCTCACGCCCCGGGGCCTGCGCCGCGTCGGCGCCAACGCCCTCAACGACCTGTTCAAGCACCTGTCCCGCAGTCAGATGGGCCGCCACGAGCTCGAGCGCAAGGGCACGGGCCACGAGCGCACCTACGACACCAAGCCCTACGAGTTCGGTGACCCCTTCAACCTGAGCATCGAGCGCACGGTCCGCAACGCCATCCGCCGCACCGGCGGCGGCACGCCGGTGCGCCTCACCCCCGACGACTTCGAGGTCGAGGAGACCGAGCACCTGGTGCGCACCAGCACCGTGCTGATGATCGACCTCTCCCTCTCGATGCCCATGCGGGACAACTTCCTGGCCGCCAAGAAGGTGGCCATGGCCCTGCACTCGCTGATCTCCACCAACTACCCCCGCGACTACCTGGGGCTCGTGGGCTTCAGCGAGATCGCCCGCGACCTCACCCCCGAGCAGCTGCCCGAGGTGTCGTGGGACTTCGTCTACGGCACCAACATGCAGCACGGCTTCCAGATCGCCCGTCGCAAGCTCGCCCGCCAGACCGGTACGAAGCAGATCATCATGATCACCGACGGTGAGCCCACCGCCCACCTGCGCGAGAACGGCGAGGTGTTCTTCAACTACCCGCCAGTGCGCGAGACCGTCGACGCCACCCTCACCGAGGTCGCCCGCCTCACCCGCGAGGGCATCCGCATCAACACCTTCATGCTCGACGCCGACCGCGGCCTCAAGCACTTCATCGAGCAGCTCACCCGCCTGAACAAGGGCCGGGCCTTCTTCACCAGCCCCGACACCCTCGGCGACTACGTCCTGGTCGACTTCATCGAGCAGCGCCGGGCCCTCGTCCAGGGTCGCGGCGGCCGCCGGCGCTCCGCCTGAACAGGGCGGCGTTTACGCTGGCCCGAACGACGGGAGGGGGCAGCGGGTGACGACGACGCCGGCGGAGGTGCCGAAGGTACGACGTGGTGATCCGGTGCTGCGGTGGCTGCGTCGCCACCAGTGGCTGCTCCTCGGTGCGCTCATCGTGGTCGGCGCGGGGCTCGGGCTCATCGGGTGGCGCAAGCAGGAGCCCACCTGGGGCTGGGTCGACGTCGTGTACGCCGACTTCGGGATGGTCACGTTCTGGAGCGGGCCCTCGACCACCAACAACTGGTACCTCGGCGTCGCCCGCTTCCTGCTGCCGCTCGCCCTCGGCTTCACCGCGTTGTTCGGCCTCTACGCCGCCTTCCACGACCGGCTCATGGCCATGCGGGCCGGGTTCCTGAAGGGCCACGTCATCGTGGTCGGTCTCGGCGACAAGGGATTCGGCTTCGCGGAGTCGGCTCGCACCCAAGGCGCGTCCGTGCTGGTGATCGACCTCGAGCCGAAGGGCACCAACCTCGAGGCGTGCCGGCGGCTGGGCATCCACACCATGACCGGCGACGCCCGTGACCCCGACGTGCTGGTGGCCGCCGGCGTCGACCGGGCGCGCGACCTCGTCGCGGTCGGCCCGAGCGACGACGTGAACGCGGCGGTCGCCGTGCGGGCGATGGAGCTGTCGGCGGGCCGGCAGGGCTCGGTGCTGCGCTGCCTGGTGCACATCGAGGACGGCGACCTCGCGAACCTGCTTCGGCTGCGCCAGTTCCGACGCTCTGACGCGCCCGGGGCCCGGATCGACTTCTTCTCCCTGTCCGTGAGCGGGGCCCAGCTGCTGCTCGACCGCTACCCACCACACCTCGACGGCGGACGGAGCGGTTCGATCTGGCTCGTCGGCGTCGACGACCTCTGGGACGGGTTCCTCGCGAAGCTGGCGCTCGCGGGTGAGGATCGCGGGGTCGCAGAGGGGGCGGTGTCGGTGACCCTCGTGGGGAAGGGGGCGGAGGCCGAGCTCGCCGAGGTGGCGTGGCAGCTGGGCGACCTCGGCGACCGACTGCGGATCGGCGCCGCCGACGTCGACGCGCACGAGTTCCGGGTCGATGCGGTCGAGGGTGTCGACGCGGTCCGAGACGTCTACGTGCGCCTGGACACCGACGAGGCCACGCTCGCGACGGCGCTGTCGCTCGACGCCCAACTCCCCGCAGGCGTGCAGGTGGTGGCGTGCCTGACCCGCACGGCGGCGCTGACCGGTCTGCTCGGCGAGGTCGAGAAGGCCGGCGAACGCCTCCAGGTCGTCGCGCTTGTGGCGGCGCTGTGCAACCGGGGTCAGATCGAGGACTCGGCGATGGAGACGCTGGCGCGCGCCTTCCACGGCCACTACGTGTCGCGGCGCCTCGCCGAGGGTCAGGACCCCTCGTCGAACCCCTCGACCGTGCCCTGGGAGGAGCTCGAGGAGTCGCTCCGCGAGTCCAACCGCGACCTCGCCCGCCACATCGGCGTGAAGCTCCGCCTCGTCGGATGCGAGCTGGTGCCGGCTCGGTTCGGCGACACCGGCGGCTTCGAGTTCACGGCCGCCGAGGTGGACGGTCTCGCTCCGGCCGAGCACGACCGATGGACCGCCGACATGGCCCGCAACGGTTGGCGTTACGCACCGGGTCCGAAGGATCCGGTCGTGAAGACGTCGCCCTACATGGTGCCGTGGAACAAGGTCCCGCCGGAGATCCAGGAGTACGACCGCGAGGCCATCCGGGACATCCCCGAGGTGCTGGCCCGCGTGGGCCTGCGCATCGTGCGGGCGGGTTGACCCCGGCCGATCACCCGGTGGCGAGCGCGAGCCTGATGGTCGGGAGGAGGCCATGACGTACCGCGACCGCATCCACGCACCCGGGCCGAAGCGCCTCCTCGCGCTCGACGGAGGCGGCATCCGAGGGATCCTCAGCCTCGAGATCCTGGCCAAGCTCGAAGGCGACCTCCGGGAGGCGACCGGCCGCGCCGACCTCGTGCTGGCCGACGCCTTCGACTACATCGGGGGGACGAGCACCGGCGCCATCATCGCCACAGGCCTCGCGTTGGGGTTCGACACGCAGCGGCTGCGGACGCTCTACCTCGAGCGCGGGGCGGAGATGTTCGATCGGGCCCGCCTGCGCGATCGGGTCCGTCACCTCTACGACGACGAGCCGCTGGCCGCGATCCTCCGCGACGAGCTCGGCGCCGACACCACGCTCGGCAGCGAGGACCTCCGCACATTGCTCCTGGTCGTGTTGCGCAACGCCACCACCGACTCGCCCTGGCCGCTCAGCAACAACCCGGCGGCGATGTTCAACGACCGGGCCCTGCCCGACTGCAACCTCGATCTGCCCCTGTGGCAGCTCGTGCGGGCCAGCACCGCCGCCCCGATCTACTTCCCTCCCGAGACGGTGCGTCTCGGCGGCAACGAGTTCGTCTTCGTCGATGGCGGGATCACCCCGTTCAACAACCCGGCGCTCCAGCTGTTCGTGATGGCCACCGCGCCCGCGTACCGACTGGGGTGGTCGACCGGGGTCGACGAGCTCCTGCTCGTCTCCGTGGGCACGGGGAGTGCCGAACGCCCGCGACCCGACCTCGAGGCCCACGACCTGCACGTGCTCAACCAGGTGGTGTCGGCGATGGGCGCGCTCCTCGGGTCGGCGGCGACGCAACAGGACATGCTGTGCCGCCTGCTCGGCGACTGTCGGGCGGGCCCGCCGATCGACCTGGAGGTCGGAGACCTGCGCGGCGGGGACCGACTGCTGGCCGACCCGCTGTTCACCTACGTGAGGTACGACCTCGACCTGACCCGGGCCAACCTCGATGCACTCGGATTCGTGGACGTGGCCGTGGAGCAGGTCCTCCCCCTGGACTCGGTGGCGCACCTCGACGTGCTGGGCGCGGTCGGCGCCGCGATGGCAGAGCGCATCGTCGACATCGCCCACCTCGACGGCTTCCTCCCGGCGGCGCCCTGACGGCGTTGTGCACTGCCGAGCCGCGAGGCGACTCGGCGCGATGCTCACGTCGTGGGTTCGGCGAGCTCGTCGAGGCGCTCCAGGCAGTAGTTGCGCCGAGGGGAGTCGTCGCGCCCGGTCTGCGAGAAGATCGCCGCGGCACGCGTGAACGCGGAGCGGGCCTCGGCCGTCTCGCCGGCCCGTTGGTGATGGTCCCCCAGGGCCTGGAGTGCATCGCCGAGGTCGACCGACGCCGCCGAGTCCGAGCCGAGCGAGGCGGACTCCTGCTCGAAGAGCGCGACGGCGCGCTCGAGGTGGTGCTGTGCCCGGTCGAACTGGTCCCGTCGGAGCGCCGGATCGTTCTGCTGGGCGGCCAGCCGGCTGCCAGCGTCACCGATGCCCTCGTGTGAGAACGCCGTCTGTGGATGGTCGGCGCCGAGCAACCGCGTCGAGGCGTCGAGGTCGAACAGGAAGTCCTGGTGGGCCCGCTCGGCCTCACCCAGCTCGAGCCTCGCCCAGGCGCCGTTGTGGAGCGGGACGAGACGGCGGGGGTGGTCGGCCTCGAAGTGCTCGGCGCAGATCTCTCCGTCGAGCTCGTGTGCGGCCAGGGAGTCGTCGAATCGCTCCTGGTCGTAGAGCACCTGACCCAGGTAGTTGCACGCGGCGCCGTACTCGGGGCTCCGGTCGAGGCCCGCTTCGGCCAGCAGGCGTTGGGCGCTCGTGAGGGCCTCGACGGCGCCGGTGCCATCCTCGTGTTGCCAGCACAGGGCTCCCGATTCGGTCAGGGCGGCCGCGAGCGTCCGGTCGCGCCGCTCCGCCTCGGCCACGCTCTCGAGGATCGCGATCGCCCGGTCGACGGCGATCCGGGCCTCGGCCATCTTCGAGTTGCGACGAGCCACCCATGCCGCGGCGAGGTGGGCCCTGGCGTCTCGGATCGGATCGCCGCCGATCCCGACCGACGCCCAGCCGGCGAGGGCGTCTCCCACGAGCGGGAGGGCAACACCGGAACGGCCGGTCACGCCGAGGTGGACGGCGAAGTCGAGCAGGAGCTGGACCCTCGACGGGAACACCTCCTCGGCCGTCGCCGCGAGCACGTCGTCCACGTGCGGTTCGAGGACGGCGGCCCGGTCGCGTTCGTCCGGGGTGATCAGGTAGATCGAGTAGTCACTCGGGTCGAACGCGGGGAACAGGGAGCTCACGACCTCGACCGCGTGCCGCCGCCAGCTCGGGAGGTCTTCGCCCAGAAGATCGCGGGCGACCAGCTGCACCATGCGGTGCACCGAGAAGGTGCGGCGGTCGGATGCCGGCCGCACGAGCGAGAGGTCGGCCAGCTTGGCCAGGGCGGTACGACCGGTCCCGGCGGCGATGACGGGCCGGAGTGGCTCGGGGTAGGTCCCGACGGGGGCCTCGAGTACCGAGAGAGGGATGCCGTCGGCTCCGAGACAGGCGATGAAGGACATCAGCGCCCGACACCCGGGCACTTGCTGCTCGGCCTTCGCGATCGCCTCCTGGAAGGTGGCGAACACGGCCTTGCCGTAGTCGGACCCCGACGGGACGAGGTTCATCATCGTGGTGAGGCGCGCGACGTACTCGTCGACGGTGAGGAAGCTGTCCTCGCGGATCGTGGCCGCGGCGTGCGAGAGCGGGAGGGGGAGACAGCCGATCGCATCGGTCAGCTCGTGCAGCTCGTCTTCGGTCAGGTTTCGGCGCGAGCACGCTCGCTGGAGGAACCGGTGGGCGTCGGGCAGGGCCCACTCCGCCAGGTCGACGACGTGCTCGCCCAGGTTGCAGACGGACTCGGCCTGGGTGGTGAGGAGTACCTGGGCGTGTGAGCCCTTCCACTGCAGCCAGGGGTGAAGGGCCTCGTCGTCGGCGTTGTCGAAGACGAAGAGCCACGGCTTCGCTGGCGCGCCGGCCCGGCACTCCCGCCTCAGGAAGTCGTACACGCGGCGGGCGGCGAGGCTGACGTCACCGGACAGCGATGGCCCGAAGAAGTGGGTGCGGCCCAGGTGCTCGAAGCCGCTCTCCACCTCGGGGAACGTGCTCAGCAGGCGGTCCATCTCGGCGTTGAACCACCAGATGCCGGCATAGGCGTCCTCGTGACGGCTGGCGTACTCGCGGGCGAGGGTCGACTTGCCTGCGCCTCCCATGCCGTGGATGACGACAGGGGCGGTGAACGGCGGCACCGTCTCGGGGGCGAGCGCACGGTGGAGGGCGGCGAGGTTGTCCTCGCGTCCGGTGAAGTGCACCGCGCTCCGCCGCACCTCGTCGCTCACGATCGGCGGAGGGTGCTCGAGGTAGCCGAGGTTCGCCTCCAGCGGGGAGGTCGTGCCGGATGCGGCATCGAGCAGGATGCTCGTCAGGTCGTCGTCGTCCAGATCCGTCAAGCCCCGGAGATCCCACCGGGGCGCCGTGGCGAGCAGCCCCACCGGTTGGCAGTCGTCGACCCGCAGGACGACCAAGCGGCGCGACTCGTGGAGCGGTTCTCCCTTGGTCACCTGGCTCCACTCCATCTTGCAGTAGTCGCTGGCGACGTAGTCGTGCGAGAGCAGGGCCAGGACCCGGTCCGAGTGGCTCAGGCCGAAGTCGATCCGCTCCATGAAGTTGCGGTCCTGCATGTGCCAGTTCTGGAGGAACACACGGAGCCCCGCCTGCTGGAGGCACCGCGCGAAGCGCTGCGCCATCTCGCTCTCCTTGCCGGCCCGGCTGAGGAAGACGTCGTACCGGTCCACGTAATCGTTGTCGGGTGCCGCGATGCTGCCGGAGGCCGCCTTCGCAAGGATCTCGGTCAGCGACACGTCGTCGAGGAGCTCGAGTGGTCCCACCTCCCGCCAGGCGTACTGGCTGAAGACTCCGGCGGGGTCGCACCCGTCGACCCGGAGGAGCACGACGCGGCCGGCGTGGTTGAAGCGGTCCTCGCCCAAGGCAGCCTCCCAGGACCTCCGGCAGGCAGGGTCCTCGATGAACCCTTCGGAAAGCAGGACGATCACCCGCAGAGCGCGTCCCAGGTCGGCATCGGGCTCGCCCCTCGAAGGGGGACCGGCGGTCCGGGCTGACAGGCCGGTTGCCTCGAGCAGCCGGCGGACCCGATCGGCTGCCGCCTCATCGGGAGCGTGGAGGATGAAAACGTCGAGTTCAGGCGTGTCTCCCGGCAAGGCGGCTCCCCGTCAGCCAACCGAACAGAACGGTGGCGACCGTAGTTCGAGAGGCGCCCCGCCGTCGTCGATCGAGCTGGTTCGCTCGACTCCGACAGCGGTCCATCGACCTGATCCAACTCATCGAGCACGGCCGTGTCACCGGTCGTGTCAGCCACGGGACACCACCGCTGTTGGATGAAATGACAGCTGGAACCACGTTGCGAAGTCCCAGGCACGGCGGGGGAGCGGATGGCCTAACGTTCACGCTTCGAGACGGAGGAGGGGTATGTCGGGCCAGCGGACGGAACGGGTTGCCGGCCAGCGGCGCCCCGCGAGCGCAGCACGGCGGACGGCATGACCGACGGGATCTTCATCAGCTATCGGCGGGACGACAGCCTCGGCTGGAGCGGTCGGATCTACGACCAGCTGTGGCCCGTCTTCGGCAAGGACCGGGTCTTCTTCGACCTCGATTCGCTCTATCCCGGGTCGGACTGGGACGAGGCCATCGATCGGACGGTGGAGCAGGCGGCGATCGTGGTGCTCATCGTGGGCCCCCGGTGGGCCACCCTCGAGGACAAGCGGGGGAACCCCCGCATCCACGACGAGAACGACAAGCACGCCTACGAGGTGGCCACCGCGCTCGCCTCGGGCAAGCCGGTCATCCCGGTGACGATCGACGGGGCGGTCATGCCCGACGCGGCCGAGCTTCCCGAATCACTCCAGCGGCTGACCAAGAAGCAGGCGTTCACCCTCACGCCGGCCGCGTACTACCACGAGATCAAGGTGCTCGTGGATCTCCTGGCCCGGGTCGTGCAGCCGCTCGGAGAGGGGGCCGCAGGCGCCGCGCCTGACGTGGTCGCCACGGCCAGCGGGGCGACCAGCGCGGTCGCTCCCACCGCGGTCGACGAGCCCCCGCCGGCGCCGGCCGGCGAGTCCGCGGCCACCGCGCCGGTGGACGATCCGGAGGGCCCGGACGCTCTGGACCATGACCCGCCCTTGGGTCCGGTCGATCCCGCGGATTCCCCTGACGAAGGACCGACTGGTGGCCCCACCCCGCCGCCCGACCCAGCCGACGGGGCCGAGGCGGAGGACGGTCGAGCTGGTGGCGAGCTCGACGCAGCCAACGAGGCCGAGCAACGCGCGCTCGACCTCGCCCGGTCCGACGAGTTCGGCGAGGCGCTCCGCATCGAGCGGGGCGTCCTCGAGGTGCGCACCCGCCTCCTGCGTGAGGATCACCCGCACACCCTCTTGGCGCGATCGAACATCGGGCTCTGGCTGGCCGCCACGGGCGAGGTCGAGGAAGCCGAGCGGGAGCTGCGCCGCACGCTCGGGGATCGACAGCGGGTGCTCGGGCCCCAGCACGCCGAGACCCTCGCCACCCAGGTCGAGCTCGCCAACCTCCTCTACCGCCAAGGGGACGTCGCCGGGGCCAAGGCGCTCGAGGTGCAGGTGCTCGAGGCCCGCCGCCGCACGCTCGGTGACACCCATCCCGACACCTTGACCGCCATGAGGAACCTGGTCATCTCCCAGCGCGCGCTCGCGCAGTTCGACGAGGCCGTCCCCCTCCTGCGGGAGCTCGCCGAGGTCGCCGGGAGCCAGGAGGGGGCCCGGTCGCCCGGGCACCTCGACGCCCGGCAGGCGCTCGCGCTGTCCCTCTTCGACGGGGGGGACGTCGCCGAGGCCCTCGCCGTCCAGCGGGCGGTGGTGGCGGACTGGGCGGCGACCCCGGACGAGCCGGGCGGGTTCGCAGCGCAGTTCGTCCTCGGATGCTGGCTCCGTGAGAGCGGCGACCTCGCCGGCGCCCGTGAGGTCGAGCAGCGCTCGCTCAGTGGGCGGGCGCGGGTGCTCGGCCCGGACGACCCCGAGACCCTCGATTCGGCCGCCAACCTGGCGGTCACCCTCTTCCAGCTCAACGACCTGGTCGGCTCCAAGGCGCTTTTCGCCGACGTCGTCGAGCGACGCCGCCGGGTGCTGGGCCCCGACCACGCCGACACCCTCTCGGCCGAGCGGGCCCTCGACAGCGCCGAGCTGGCCGGCGTCGAGCTCCCGGACGACCGGCACGGCCTGCCCTCGGTCGACGCGCCCACGGGGGTCACCCCCGACCCGCCGTCCGCCGACCCGCCGTCCACCGTGTTGCCGTCCGCCGAGCCTCCCTCCGGTGATCGGGTGCCGGCGCCCGCCCCGGCACCGGCGGTGGACACCGCCGCGCCCCCGTCGGCAGAGGGACCCGTCCTGCGGGTCGCGCCGGACGGAGGCGGCGACCACGAGAGCATCGCCGCAGCGCTGCGGGTGGCGGTCGAGGAGACGACGGTGGTCGTCGCGCCCGGGCAGTACCCGGGGACGGTCGTGGTGAACCACCCGGGCGTGCGTATCATCGCCGAGGCCGCCCCAGGAAGCGTGGTCGTCACCGCGGAGAACGCCGCGTGTGTCGTGGTCAACGGCACCGGTTGCGCGCTGGAGGGCCTCGTGCTCGTCCGTCAGGGCAAGAAGGACGGTCCCGTCGTCGAGGTCCTCGGCGGCGACTTGCTGGTCGACCGCTGCGATCTCTCCGGATCGGGCACCGGCTCGGTCGTCGGCGTCAGCGCCCCGAAGGCGGCGGTCCACGTCCGCGACAGCGAGGTCCACGACGTCGGGACCGGGGTCGAGGGCAGGACGTTGACCGTCGAGGACACCCGGTTCCGGTCCGTCTCGGACGTGGCCGTCGACGCGAAGTCGGGCGAGCGACTCGACGTGGCCCGCACGACGATCGAGGGCTCGCGCCACGAGGGCATCCGGATGGGGAGCACCGCCGTGGTGCTCGGTCGGGTGACGGGTCGCATCGTCGGGTGCCAGCTCGTGGCGTGCGGTGACGTGGTGCGGGCCGCCGTCGGCGTCGGCAAGGGCTGCACGCTGCACATGGAGGACTGCCGGATCGAGCAGGCCGAGGGCTTCGGGCTCGAGGTGGGCAAGACCGGCGAGGCCGCCCTCGTCGACACGCAGTTCCTGGACATCGGTCAGAAGTTCCTGCGCGACAAGGCCAACAAGCCCTTCCAGGGTGCGATCAAGCTCGGGAAGGGTGCGGGGCTCGACCTGACCAGGGTGCAGCTCGACGGGCACCCCCTCGACCCGTCCGGCTGACCGCAGACCGTCGCCCGGGGACCGGCGGCGTCAGGCCTCGGTCCACACCACCGCACCGTCGTCGCCGATCGACGCCCGCCAAGCGCCCGCCGGGCGCCCCACCAGCGCCTCCAGCACGTGGCGCTCGATGTTGCGGTCGAGGTGGCGGGCGCCGTAGGTGGGGTCGTAGCCCTCGGTGGCGAGGAGGTCGACGACGGCGGGATCGAACGTGAGGTCCCAGCCCTGTGGGGCGAGGTCGGCGGTGACCCGGGCGAGGCGGCGGCGGGCGATCTCCGTGATGGCGTCGGGCGTCAGGGGGCGGAACAGGACGATCTCGTCGATGCGGTTGACGAGCTCGGGGGGAAGGGTGCGCTCGACGGCGGCGCGCACCTCGGCCTCGGCGTCGGCGAGGCCGGCGCCGCTCCCGCCATTGCCGCCGCCACCGAAGCCCACGGGGTTGGCGGAGAAGGCACGGGCACCGAGGTTCGAGGTCATGATCACGACGGTGTCGGCGAAGGACGCGGTCCGGCCCCGGGAGTCGGTGAGGCGGCCGTCGTCGAACACCTGGAGGAACACGTTCCACACCGTGGGGTGGGCCTTCTCCACCTCGTCGAGGAGCACCACCGACGTCGGCTTGGCCAGCACCTTGGAGGTGAACCAGCCCTCCGGCTCGTCGGACCCCTTGTAGCCGGGGTGGGGCCCGAACAGCCGACTGATGGCCCAGTCCTCGGCGTACTCGCTCATGTCGAGGCGGATGAGCAGGTCGTCGCCGCCGAACACCTCGTCGGCGAGCGCCTTGGCCAGCTCGGTCTTGCCGACACCGGTCGGGCCCACGAGCAGGAACACGCCGTTGGGTCGGTGGGGGGAGAGATCGAGGCCGGCGGTGGTGAGGCTGATGCGCCGCACCACTCGCTCGATGGCGTCGTCCTGGCCGACGAGGTGCTCTCCCAGTCGCGCGGTGAGCTCGTCGGCCTGGACCACCTGCCAGGTCGGCGTGGCGTCGGGGCGGGGCAGGTCGCGCGGGCCGACGGTGTCGGTGCGCCGGATCCGGGCGCGGATGCACGCCCGGTCCAGGCGGGCCACCAGCAGGCCGGGGTGGGCGAGGTCGTCGCCAGGGCCGGGCGGTGCCGCAGAGGCCTCGATCGTCGACGGCGTGATCTCGGCCATCCGATGGTGCGCTGCGAGGCGTCGGCAGTGCTCGGTGCCGATCTCGAGCAACTGGTGGTGGGTGGGGACGGGCATCGACAGGCGCTCGAGCTGCGAGAAGAGCTCGGGCTCCTCGGTCTGGAGGCGGCCCGCGTAGGACTCGTCGAGCGTGGCGATGGTGAGCACGTCGGGCTGGGCGATCAAGGACCGGACCACGCCCCGCAGGTCGAGGTCGACCGCGGGCGAGGACAGGCCGAGCAGCACCTCGAGGTCGTCGAGGGCGAGGATGCCCCGCAGCGCGGCGAAGCCGCGGATGTGGCGCAAGGTGTTGCCTCGGGCCCGACCCAGGACGGCTTCGGCCCGGATGCGCACGACCGGTCGGCCGGCGAGGACGTCGACGGCGCCGTCCTCCTCGATGAGCGCGGCCAGCGCGCCGAGCGCGGTGCTCCGCCCCGACCCGCGTGGACCGATGAGGCAGGGGGTCGCCGGGGTCGAGAGGGCGAGGAGCGAAGCCGCGGACGTGGTCAGCTCGCCGAGCCCGAGAGCGGCGCGGGGCTCGACGACGTCCGCGGTGCCGTCGGGTGGGGGCCAGTGGGCCGGCCAGCCGGCAGGGAGCGTGTCGTCGGCGACCGCGGCGCCCCCTTCGTCGTCGTGCAACGCCATGCTCATCTCCCGCTTCCGGCCTCGTCGACCCCAGCTTCGCACTTGGCGTGGTCGCTCCGGGCCGCCCCCGACCTCGACCTGGCGCATCGCGCCGGTCGTGGTGCGGGTGGGCGCGCCGAGTCGACCTCGGATCAGGCGCCCGCGGGGACGAGGCCCCGGCGGACCCGTTCGCAGGCCGTGGCGACACCGCCCGTGTCGCCTGCGTCCAGCACCACGGCGAGGTCGTCGAGCGCCCGCGCCAGGCAGTCGTCGGCGGCACCACGGGCCTCGGCGGCGAGGGCGCGGGCACGGACGGCGAGGGTTGCGAGGTCGGCCGCAGGGTGCTCGACCGCGCGCAGCAGGTCGCGGACCCGGGAGGCCAGGGAGCCGTCGGCGGGCGGCGTCGAGGGCGTGCCGGCGGGGCGCTGCGACCAGAACGGACCGGGTCGCGCAGCTCGCGGAGGACGAGCCCGCCCACCGGCGGGACGGACGACCCCCTTGCCGGGAATCCGCAGACCTGGGCGCGACGGCGCCGCCTGCTCCTGCTGGTGCCACTGCTGGGGAGCGAGGATCCCCTGGGCGCCGTCGTCCGGCCCGAGCCCGTAGTAGGCATCGTCGGCGGGCCCGACGGCCATGGGTGGCGGCGGGGCCATCGCGAACGACGCCGGCGCCGCCATCGCCGGGGCGATCCCCAGCGCGTCGGGGGACCAGCCCGACGGGAACGAGACGGGCTGCACGATCGTCAGCGGGGCGCCGTCGGCGTCGACCGGGCCGTCCGGGGACTCGGCCACGAACGCGGTGAAGCGACACAGCACGCCGGTGGTGAGGGACAAGTCGACGATCGGCCGGGTGTCGCCGCCGTGCGCCTCGTAGCGGTCCTCGAGGTCTCGCAGACGGGCCTTGCCCCAGAGGCTCCGGGCCGACGCCGGGCCAGGGGTAAGGGTGAGCACCCGGGTCCAGGCGGAGCCGTCCCGGCGGCGGGCCCGCACGGTGACGGCACCGGTGGCGCCCGACGCTCGCCGAGCGTGGGCGACGAGGGGGACGCCCTCGTGCAGGTCGAGCCCGGTGACCGACGCCAGCGAGGTGGGGTCGATCCCCGGCCCGTCGATGGTGAGATCGCTGAGCAGGGGCGGGGCCAGGCGGCGTCGGAGGCCGGCGAGGGCCTCGTCGAGGCGGTCCTCGGACTCGACCAGGTCGGCGCGACCCCCGGTCGTACGGGCCAGGCGCTCGAGCAGGCCGGCGTTGACGGCCCGGTCGATGCCCACCGAGAAGAGACGGACGGGCCGGTCGGCGACCGTGGCCACGAGCTGGCCCTCGTTGGCGACCTGACCGTCGGTGACCAGGAGCACGATGCGCTCGCGGTCGGCGCCGGCGGGCTCGTCGGCGGTCCGGTCGAGCAGGGCCACGGCGCGCTGGAGCGGGTCGAGCAGCTCGGTGCCGCCCCGGGCGTCGAGCCGTGCGGCCCACTCGCCGGCTCGCCACCGGTTGCGATCCGTTGCGTCGGTGAGTGTGCCGTCGCCGAACGCCTCGCACTCGTGGTCGAAGGCCAGCAGAGCGAAGCGGTCGCCGGGGCCGAGGGCGTCGACGAGGCGGCCGGCGGCCCGCCGGGCGGCGACGATCTTCCAGCCTCCCATCGAGCCCGACCGGTCGAGCAGCACCACGACGTCACGCGGGGTCACGTCCCCCGTGGGCGGCGGGCCCACCACGGTGATCGAGACCGTGGCGGCGTCGGCGTCGGCGTCGGCCTCGGCGTCAACGTCGGCCGGATCGGGGCTCACGGTCGCGGCGGCCTCGACCTCGGTGACGGCGAGGTCGTAGCGCAGCACGAAGTCGCGGTCGACGCGCTCGCCGGGGTCGACCTCGACGCGCACGGCGCCGTCGTCGCCCGTGGTGCGGGTGACCGCGTGCAACGACGAGGCGAGCTCGCCGAGGGGCAGCCCCGCCGGATCGACCGTGACCGCCAACGAGAGGGCGATCGGCTCGGGGAAGCCCGGCAGCAGCACCGGTGGCGTCACGCGCGAGCCGTCCGGGGCGGCATCGGTGTCCGGGCCCCAGCCGGCGCCAACGGACTCCCCGTCGAGGGGGGTCCCCGGCACGTACCGCGGTGCCACCACGAGGGGTACCCGGACGGTCACGCCGCCGTCCTCGTGCGGCAGAGGGGCCACCAGTGCGAGGGTCACCTCTGCGGTCTCGCCCGCACCGATGTTGCCGACCCGGCAGGTGAACACCTCGGGCCGCTCCTCCTCGACGATGGCGGCGCGGCGGCCCTGGGCGAGCGCCCGGTCGTAGTCGGCGCGTGCCTCGCCCCGCTCCTTCAGCACGCCGGTGACGACCCGGTCGCCGAGCCGGGCGGTGAACGAGACCACCGCGGCGCGAGCGGGGAGCGGGAAGACGTAGGTGACCTCGATGGCGCGGTCGTGGTGGTTGCGGAAGCGCTGGACCACGGTGGTGTCCGCGAGCAGGCCGTGGGCCGCGACCGTGACGTCGAGGGCCTCGAGGGCGAGGTTGTCGAGGCCGGGCACCTCGGTGGTGAGGGCGCCGAGGCCGGCGTCGGCATCGGGCTCGGGGGCGAGCGTGGGGGCGAGTCGGAGGTGGGTCATCGGCGGGACTCCTGGTTGTGCGGGCCGGTCTTCGGCGCGATCAGGGGGTGGAGGGGGGCGTCAGGGTTGTCGGGGGCGGCGGTGGGCAGCAGCACGGCGCGGGCGGCGTCGAGGACGCGGGTGGCCGCCGCCGAGGACAGGGCGAGGCCGGTGGGCACCTGGAGTGCGACACCCTCGCCGAGGGGGAAGACGGTTGCCGTGGGGTACGGCGCCGGCGTGACCGAGGCAGTGCCTCGGGTGGTGTCCGGGGCGAGGGCCGGCGTGGAGGACGGCGCCAGGAAGCCGGCCGGCGGTGCGACGGCTCGGGCCGCCGCCAGGGGTGCCGCCTCCTCCGCCGCGACGGATTCGTCCGTGGGGGCGTGGGACGTCGTGGCGCGAGCCGCCCAGAAGCGCTCGGTCGAGCCGGACCCTCCGGCGGCGACCCGGGCGACCTCCTCTGGTGCCAGTCCCACGAGGGCCCGCTGGATCTCTGCAAGCTGGAGGCCGTCGCCCTGGAGTCGCTTGACGGCGACGAGCTGGTCGACGTGGGTGTCGTCGTAGAGGGCGTTGCGTCCCCGCCGTGCCGCCGGGGGGGCCAGCAGGCCGAGGGTGGCGTAGTAGCGGACGTTGCGGACGGTGAGGGCCTCGGCCACCTGGCCGTTGGGGGCCTCGATGCCGGAGGCGGCCACCCGGGCGTCGGCCCGGGCGACCAGTTCCTCGATGCCGAAAAGCGGATCAGTCATGTCACTGATACTATCACTGATACAAACAGTGACAACCGATCCCAGGAGGCCCGCCTTTGCCCGACGCCATCACCACCATCGACTGGTCGCCCTTCGACCCGCCCGATCCCTCTGCTCCTCCCGCTCCCGTCGATCGTCCGACGACGACGGAGCGCCACCGTCCGCCGGCCGAGCGCACCGGACTGCTGCTCGGTGATCGCCGGGGGTCCCTCGACGCCGGTCGCCCCGTCGGGTTCGGGGCGACGCTCCGCGGGCAGGAGCCGCTCGGCGAGTGCTGGTCCGACCGGAGCGAGGCGCATGCGCTGGTGGTGGCTCCCACGGGAGCGGGCAAGACCACGTGGCTGGCCTGCCAGCTCGCCGAGCACCCGGGCTCGGCGGTGGTGGTGGATCCCAAGGGGGAGCTGGCGGCCATGACCGCCCGGCGCCGACTCGAGCTCGGCAACGACGTGGTGGTCCTCGATCCGTTCGGGGTGACCAAGGGGTTCGACGTGCGCCTCTTCCGGGGCCGGTTCGACCCGGGGCGGTGGTTGGCCTCCACCGTGGGCATCGAGGACGAGGCGATGGCCCTGGCCGCGGAGATCCACGCCGCACCGCTGGCCCGCGACCCGTTCTGGGCAGCTTCGGCGACCGACCTCACCGCCGCGCTGATCCTGCACGTCTACCTGGACCTTCCCCCCGAGGAGCGGTCATGGGCCCGGGTCGCGGAGCTGCACTTCACCGGCGACTTCGACCTGACCATCGCCCAGCTCCTCGACGCCGGGGCGGTGTCGAACCCGACGGCCCGGGAGAGCCTGGCCGCCTACCTCACCCATCCGGAGCGCGAGACCCGACCCTCGGTGCTGAGCACGGCGAGGGCGGGGCTCCGTGCCTTCCACACCCCGCAGGTGAAGCAGGTGCTCTCGGGGACGTCGTTCGACGCCGCCGGCATGGTGAGCGGCGAGCGTCCCGTCACCCTCTATCTGGTGCTCCCTCCGCAGAACATGGTGAGCCACGCTCCGCTCGTGCGCCTCTGGCTGACGGCGCTGCTGCGGGCGTTCACCTCACCCGAGCGGGCGCACCGCCGCGCCGACGCCCGCTCCGAGGTGCTCTTCCTGATCGACGAGCTGCCGGCACTGGGCCGCATGGGCATGGTGCCGTCGCTGTTCGCCTATCTCCGGAGCTTCGGGGTGCGGGCCGTAGCCGTTGTCCAGTCGCTCGCGCAGCTCGAGGTGGCCTATGAGGCCGAGGCCCGGGTGATCCGCGAGAACGCGGGCCTGCGCCTGGCCTTCGGGGTGAGCGATCTCGACCAGGCCGAGGCGGCGGGGAGCCTGCTCGGGATCGACCCCGACGTCCTGCTGGGCCTCGCCCGCGACGAGATGGTGGTGCGGACCGGTGCAGGCGTGTCGCGGTGTCGCCGGGCCACCCATCTGGACCCCACGTTCGTCACCGCCGGGTGTTTCGACCCCAACCCCTTCCACGCCACCGGCGGCGACCGGTGGCAGCGCTGACGCGGTGGCCGCGTCTCGGCCGTGCTCGTCGTGTGGCGCGACGCGCGCGCTGCGTGGGGCAATCGCCGATTCGCCCTTGCAACGGCGGGGGATGCGGGCCATGATGAAGATCACACCGTTGTAATTACAACTGTGGTATGTACCCATCCGAGGGGGCTCCCCATGCGAAGCGCAGCAGCGAACGAACTCGAAGACCAGGGCTGGCAGGACTACGCCAACTGCCTCGGTGTCGATCCCGACCTGTTCTTCCCGGAGCGGGGCGCCTCCACCCGTGAGGCCAAAGAGGTCTGCCGGGGCTGCGTCGTGCGCGAGGACTGCCTCGAGTTCGCCCTGGCCAACGGCGAGAAGTTCGGCATCTGGGGCGGCATGAGCGAGCGCGAGCGTCGCCGTCTCCGTCGCCAGCGGGCCCTCGCCCGGGCCGAGGTCCGCCCGGCCTGATCGTCTCGCGGGCCTCAGTGGCCCGCTGCCGCCAGCCGCGCCTCGATGCTGCGGTCGGCCGCCAGATCCAGCTGTTCCCAGCGATCCTCGGGGGTGGATCGCAGCACCGCCTCCGGCACCAGCCCGACGAGCTCGGCGCGTGCCACCGCCGCGTGGGCGGCCACCGCGTCCCAGGCGTCCGCCGGGCCGACGTGGAGGGGGTCGACGAGGTTGCACGACACCATCACGTGGTCGCCCACGGCGAGCCCGAGGGTGCGGATCGTCGCCGAGCGCACGGACGCGGCGACCGCCTTGGCCCGGTCGAGGTCGGGTTCGGCCAGCCACAGGTTGTAGGCGACGAGCAGCGGGCGCGCCCCGACGGCCACGGCGCCGGCGGAACGGTGGGCCACCGGCGGCCCGAGGTCCGGTCCGAAGGCCCGGAACGCACCCCGGCGCACCTCGGGCAGCGAGCGGGATGGCCCGTACAGGAAGCAGGGCAGGTCGAGGGTGGCCGCCGCCCACCGGGCGTAGTCGTCCCTCGCCTGCATAGCGTCGGCCATCGTGGCATCGCGCAACGGCACGAAGGGCACGACGTCGACCGCCCCGAAGCGCGGATGCACACCGGCGTGGTCCCGGAGGTCGATGAGCTCGACGGCCCGCTCGGTCACCACCCGGGGGGCGTGCTCGCCCACGAGGGTGAAGACGCTGCGATGGTGATCGGGGTCCGTGTGCACGTCGAGCAGGGCGTCCCCGGCTGCATCGCCCAAACGGGCGAGCACCGAGAGATCGCGCCCCTCGCTCACGTTCATCACGCACTCCAGCACGGTCGGGGTAGGGTAGTCACCGTGAACCTCGGCGCCCCCGAACTGCTGATCATCCTGCTGATCATCCTTCTGGTGTTCGGTGGGTCGAAGCTGCCCAAGCTGGCCCGCTCGCTCGGCCAGGCGCAGAAGGAGTTCAAGGCCGGCACCGACGAGGCCAACGACGCGTCCTCGAAGGACACGCCCCCCTCGGCCTGAGCCCCGGCGGCCGTTCCCGGTGGTCCGGCGGGCCTGAGCGGGAACCAACGAGTCGGGACGGTCGTTCTTCTCGATGAGCCGGAGCGATGCTCCCGAGGATCGCATCCCCACCTGGGAGGAGGTCGCCCGTGACCACGGGCGCTTCCTCTACACGGTGGCCTACCGGCTGACCGGTAACCACGACGATGCGCAGGATCTGGTGCAGGACGTACTGCTACGAGTGAACAGAGGTCTGGCGACCTATCGGCCGGGCTCCCTCGAGGGCTGGCTCAGCCGCATCACCACCAACGCCTTCCTCGATCGCGTCCGGGCCCAGAAGCGCCGTCCGCTCGACGCCCTCCCCGACGACCCCGAGCGGGTCCTGCCCACCTCGGCCTCCGCCGACGAGGCCCTGGCCAAGGCGCAACTGCCCGACGACGTCCAGGCCGCCCTGCTCGCCCTGCCCGAGGACTACCGGGCCGCCGTCGTGCTGTGCGACGTCGTGGGCTTCAGCTACCAGGAGATCGCCGAGTCGCTGGACCTGCCGGTCGGCACCGTCCGCAGTCGCATCCACCGCGGCCGCAGCCGTCTCCGGGAGGTGCTCGTCGATGCCTGACGCCCGGCCGGAGCACCTCGACGGCCCCGACGGGCCCCACCTCGGCGACGCGCTGAGTGCCCTGGTCGATGGCGAGCTGAGCCCGGCCGAGGAGGCCGAGGCCCGCCGCCATCTCGACGGCTGTGCCGAGTGCACCGACGAGCTCGCCGCCACCCAGGCCACCGCGGATCTCGTGCGCGGCCTCCCCGCGGTCGACCCGCGCTTCGGCTTCTACGAGCGGATGCTGCGCCCGTCGTTCGGGTCGGGCTCGACCGACCGCCGCCGGGTCCGCATCGCCCTGTCCGTGGCCAGCGCCGCGGCAGTCGTGGCGCTGGTGGTGGGACTGGCATCGAACCTCAGCGGCACCGAGGTCACTCCCGCGGTGGACGACATGGTCGAGATCCACGAGGCGGGCTTCGTGCCGTCGACGGGCTTCGCGGCGATGGCCCCCGAGGAGATGGGTGGGCTCGACGCTCCCGCCCAGCTCGAAGGCGGCTTCCAGCGCGAGGCGGTCTACCAACGGGACGGCGACGACACCGTCGCCGCCGCGTACCGGTCCGACACCGACACCGTCACGGTGTTCGAACAGGACGGCGACCTCGACGATGACGCCCTCGACGACCACATGGAGCCGATGGACGCCCACGCCTGGGCGATGGAGGCCGGTGACGGCATGCACGCGGTGGTCGTCGAGCGCGCCGGCGTGGTCTACACGGTGGTGGGCGACGCCTCGATGGCGGTGCTCCTGGTGGTGGGCGGCGACCTCCCCGACGGCCCGGCGCCCTCCCTGCTCGAGCGGGCGCGTGGGGCCGGCGCCGAAGTGGTCTGGACCTTCGGCCTCGGGAGCTGAGGCCCGACCCGGTTCGGGACCCGACCCCGTGCCGCGTTCCGGGTACCCCCGGTCGCGCCGAGCGCGCAGGGGTGAGTCAGAAGGGCGCAGGCGGACCGTCAGCGTCCGACGAGCCGCAGCGGTCGTCGCGATGACCGGGTGGGCACCCAGCGGGGTTGGCGCCACTCGGTGTGCCCGGCGGTCGAGCGCAGCGGCGTCCAGTACTCGCAGCCGCTGAAGAAGTAGTGGGTGACCTGGCTGTGGCGGCTCGCGTCCGGGTCCTGCCGGGGAAGGCCGCCGTGGAGCAGGTTGCCGGCCCAGATCAGGGCTTGGCCCTTGCGGAGGAGGGCGGGGACCGGCTCGAGGCCTTCGGCCGCCACGCGCTCGGCCACGTGGGCCTCGTAGCGCTCGTAGTGCTCGGTGCCCGGCGGGGCGCCCCAGTCCGCGGGGGTGAGCTCGGGCCATCGGTGGGTGCCGGGCAGGGAGAAGACCGGCCCGCTCTCGACGTGGATGTCCTCGAGCGCGACCCACACCCCGCACATGAACCCCGACGGCTTCGAGTTGAAGTGGACGGTGTCGGCGTGGGCCCGCTGCTCGGTCCCGACCGCGAAGTTCAGGGTCTGGAACGGCTGCGGTGTGCGGCCGTAGAGGCCTTCCAGCAGCGCGAGGACGTGCGGGGCGATGGCGACTCGGTGCACCGCTCGACTGGGCCGCCAGGCGTCCTGGACCCGGTTGGGGGACTCGGGGTCGAAGGGCCGGCTCGCGATGAGTGCCTCGGCGTCGGCGCGGGCGCGGTCGATCAGGGCCTCCGAGAGGCCGCTGTCGACGACCAGCGAGCCCTGCTCGGCGAACGTGCGCCGATCGGCCTCGCTGGGGGAGGGGTGCAGCGCTACTCGTCCTCGGGGTAGCCGAGATCCCACTCGAGGCTCAGCGCCTCGCGCTCGGCGTCACGGGCGACCCGCTCGCGGTTGCGGCGGAACTGGGGATCGTGGGGCGGCAGCAGCATCAGGCGCGCCATGACCCGGGTGCGGAAGTCGTCGATCACGGCGCGGTCGCCGAAGTCGGACACGACCTCCCAGTGCGGAGCCACCGGGCCGAGGTACACGATGCGCACGTGGCCCCGGGGCGGCTGCGGCTCGACGTTCGAATCTGCCATGGACATGGGCTTCACCCTACCGGGGGGCCGGACTGGCGAAGGTTCCCCCTCGGCGTGGGAACCTTTCGTGGCCGGGCGTCGTACTACTGGTGAACACACGGAGGATCGATGGACACCACCTGGATGGCGATCGGCTACTGCAACGACAAGCCCCCCTCGCTGTTCTTCCCCAGTGACGGCGTGGGCGTGGAAGTGGCCCGCAAGATCTGTGCCGATTGCCCGGTGAAGGAGCCGTGCCTCGAGTACGCGCTCGCCGAGCGCATCGACCACGGCGTCTGGGGCGGCTGCTCCGAGCGCGAGCGCCGCCGCATCCTCAAGCGCCGTCGCCAAGAGGTGGCGGGCACGTCCACCGAGGTCTCGCTGCGTCGCTGAGCCCGGCTCCTCGGGTCGCTCAGGCCGGACGGCGGGCGATGACGGTGTCCTGGTAGTCGTAGCTCTCGCCCCCACCGGGGCGGATCCACTCACCCCACCGGATGGGCTCGTCGAGCACGAGACCGGCCTCGGCGTACCACCCGCGGATCACGTCCTCGTCGTAGGCCACGGCCTTCTCGGGCGCGTCGTGGTTCAACAGCCAGCAGCCGGGCGGCGCGGCGGCGGGCGTGAAGGCGATGTCCCAGTCCCCGGCGGGCGCGGCACGCGCCGAGTCACCGATGACGAAGAACGTGCAGAGGGATCGGCCGCCGGGGCGCAGCACCCGCTGGACCTCCCTGATGTAGCGACGGACGTCGTCATCGAGCATGTGGGTGAACACCGAGGTGGCGAAGACGACGTCGAAGGTCTCGTCGGCGAACGGGAACTCGAAGCGGTCGGGCCGGATGCGGCCCCGCTTGTTGTAGACGCCGTTCCACACGTCCACGTGGGTGAAGTGTCCGGCCGGCCACTTCGGCTCGACGTGGCGGCGGCACCACCGGATCACCCGTTTGTCGACGTCGATGCCGTCGTACGAGCCGCCATCGGCGAGGAAGTCGCTGAGGGCGAGGGCGCTGCGGCCGGGGCCGCACCCCACCTCGAGCACCTGCTCGTCGGCGGCGAGGGCGGCCCACCGGCGGAGGCGATCGACCCAGTGGTCGCCCACCGCGACCCAGTCGCCAGGGCCCGGCTGGGCCAGCAGGCGCCCCCGGGGCTTCAGGGAGCGACGGGCCGATGGGGGCCCGGGGGGCAGGGACGGAGCCGTCTCGGGCATCGTCCGACCCTATTCACTCGCCCGTCACCGGTCCGACCTCGATCCGTGACGTAGGGCACACGGAGCGGCGCGGGGCCTCGGTACTCTGTGCCGGTGGCCCTCGACCTCCCCGACGAACGCGCCGGGGGCGACGGCGCGGGCGCAGAGCGGTTCCTCAACCGCGAGCTGTCGTGGCTCGACTTCAACGCCCGCGTCCTGGCCCAGGCCGAGGACGAGCGCGTGCCTCTCCTCGAACGGGCGAAGTTCCTCGCGATCTTCTCCCAGAACCTGGACGAGTTCTTCCAGGTGCGGGTGGCGGGCCTGAAGGACCAGGTCGCGGCCGGCCTCAGCGCCACCACCCCCGACGGGCGCACACCGGCCCAACAGCTTCTCGAGATCCGCGACATCGTCGACGGCCTGACCCGACGTTGCCAGCAGATCTTCCTCGAGGTGGTGGCGCCCGCCCTCTCGGCCGAGGGCATCACGTTGTCCAGCTGGGACGAACTCGACGAGGACGACCGCAAGTACCTCGTCGAGGTCTTCGAGGACCACATCTTCCCGGTGCTCACGCCGCTCGCCGTGGACCCGGGGCACCCGTTCCCCTACATCTCCGACCTGTCGCTGAACCTCGCGGTGATGGTCCGCAACCCCCTCACGGGCGAGACGCGCTTCGCCCGGGTGAAGGTGCCGTCCCTGCTGCCGCGCTTCGTGGTGATGCCCGACGGGGAGCGCTTCGTCCCGCTCGAGCAGGTGATCGCCGAGCACCTCGAGCTGCTCTTCCCGGGGATGGTGGTGGACAGCCACGAGCCCTTCCGGGTCACCCGCAACGCCGACCTCACCCTCGAGGAGGAGGAGGCCGAGGACCTGCTCGCCGCGGTCGAGATGGAGCTGCGCCGCCGCCGTTTCGGCGGGGCGGTGCGCCTCGAGATCGACGCCGCCATGTCGGCCGAGACGCGCTCGCTGCTCGTCAGCGAGCTCGACCTCGACGAGGAGGACGTCTACGAGTGCGTCGGCCCGCTCGATCTGAGCGGCCTGTGGGCGGTGCACGCCCTCGATCGCCCCGATCTGAAGGACGCGCCCTGGGTGGCGGTCACCGAGCCTCGCCTCTCCAGCACCGACGACGAGCCCCTCGACCTCTTCGACGAGCTCAAGCGGGGTGACGTGCTCGTGCACCACCCCTACTCGTCGTTCACGTCGTCGGTCGAGGAGTTCATCCGCCAGGCCTCGATCGACCCGAAGGTCCAGGCCATCAAGATCACGCTCTACCGCACGTCGGGCGACAGCCCCATCGTGGGGTCGCTCATCCGTGCCGCCGAGCGGGGCAAGCAGGTGGCGGCGCTGGTGGAGCTGAAGGCCCGCTTCGACGAGCAGGCCAACATCGTGTGGGCCCGCCGCCTGGAAGAGGCGGGCGTGCACGTGGTCTACGGCCTCGTCGGGCTCAAGATCCACACCAAGACTGCCCTCGTGGTGCGCGAGGAGGCCGACGGGATGCACCGCTACTGCCACGTCGGCACCGGCAACTACAACTCGAAGACCGCCCGCCTCTACGAGGACCTCGGCCTGCTCAGCGCCGATCCGCAGCTCGGGTCCGACCTCACCCAGCTCTTCAACTTCCTCACCGGCTATGGGCGCAACGTGCAGTACCACCGGCTCCTCGTGGCCCCCACGGCCCTGCGCTCGGGCATCGCCGACCTCATCCGCAACGAAATGGCCGCCCCCGGTGGCGGGCGCATCGTGTTGAAGCTGAACAGCCTCGCGGACGCCGAGATGATCGATCTCCTCTACGAGGCGTCGCAGGCCGGCGTGCAGATCGACCTCATCGTGCGCGGCATCTGCTGTCTCGTGCCCGGGGTGCCCGGGCAGTCCGAGAACATCCGTGTGCGGTCGATCGTGGGCCGCTACCTCGAGCACTCGCGGATCTACCGCTTCGCCAACGGGGCCGGCCCGTCGCGGCCCCGGCACTACATCGGCTCGGCCGACCTCATGCCTCGCAACCTCGACCGTCGGGTCGAGGCGCTCGTCCCCGTGCTCGACCCCACCCTCCAAGCCCGGCTGGAGGAGGTGCTCCACCTCTGCCTCACCGACGACCGCCTCGCGTGGTCGCTGGGTCCCGACGGCCGCTGGCAGCGCCCGACCCCGGGCGGGGTGCGCAACGTGCAGGATCGCCTGCAGGAGCTCGCTGCCAACCGGGTCGGTCGCCGCGAGCTGCCCACATGAGCGCGAAGGGCGGCGGCGACGACGGCGCGCCGCAGGTCACGGCCGCCGGCGGTGTGGTCTGGCGCCCCCTGGGGGGTGGCGGCGCCGACGTCGAGGGCGCCGACGTCGAGGGCGCCGACGTCGAGGTGCTGCTGGTGCACCGGCCGAAGTACGACGACTGGTCGCTCCCCAAGGGCAAGCACGAGCCCGGTGAGTCCGACGAGGACTGCGCCCGTCGAGAGATCGAGGAGGAGACCGGGATCACGGGCCTCCTCGGCGACGAGATCGGCACCACCCGCTACGTGGACGGCAAGGGCCGCGCCAAGGTCGTCCACTACTTCGAGGTGACGGACCCGGTCGGTGCCTTCGTGCCCAACCGGGAGGTGGACGAGGTGCGCTGGTTGGCCCCGGGCGATGCGCAGGCCCTGCTCACGTACTCCTACGACGTCGAGATCGTCGAGGCCTTCGCGGCGCGCCGCGCGTCCGTCTCCAAGCCGGTCGTCGGCGACGAGCCCGCCGCCGTCGTCGAGCCCGGCGACAGCGCCGACGCCGTGGACACGACGGACGGACACGACGCCGACGGCGCTCCGCGCGACGACGATCGCCTCGTGGGGGTCGCCGCCACCGCGGTCCCGACAGGCGAGGATGGCGACGTGACGCCCGAGCCCGCTCTCGCCGTGCCCACCGCTGGGGCCCGCCTCACCACCTATCGACCCGCCCCGAACGACCCCGCCGACTGGTTCTCGGCCGACGAGCTCGAGCGGGCGCGCTCGTACCAGCGGCCGCTGGCCCGTCTCCGTCTCGTCCGGGGGGCCCTCTCGGCGGTCGTGCTGTTCGTGTTCGTGTTCGGCGAGGTCGGTCCCCGTCTCCTCGACGCCCTCGATGTCACCAATTGGGTGGCGCAGCTGTTCGTCATGGTCGCCGCGCTGGAACTGGTCTCCCTGCTCTACAACCCCGCCCTCGACGCCTGGGTGGACCTGAAGCACGACAAGGAGTGGGGACTCTCCACCCAGACCACCGGGGGGTTCGTGGGCGATCAGGTCAAGAGCCTGCTGCTCGGGCTCGTCATGAACACCGTGCTGCTCGTGCCGCTGTTCTGGGTGATCCGCACCACCGACCTGTGGTGGCTCTACGGCTGGGCCCTCGTCCTGGTCTTCAGCATCGGCATCGGGTTCCTCTTCCCCATCGTCATCGCCCCGATCTTCAACAAGTTCACCCCGCTCGAGGAGGGCGAGCTGTCCCGTCGCATCGACAGCGTCGCCCGCCTGGCCGGCGTCGACATCAGCGGCGCCTACGTGGCCGACGAGAGCCGGCGGTCCCGCCGCGACAACGCCTACGTCGCCGGCTTGGGCGCCACCCGCCGGGTGGTGCTCTTCGACACCCTCCTCGAGCACCCACCCGCGGTCGTCGAGCAGGTGGTGGCCCACGAGATCGGCCACTGGCGCCTGCACCACCTCCGCCGCCAGATCCCCCTGGCCGCGGTGCTGTCGTTCTTCGTGTTCGGCTTCCTGAAGCTGCTGTCCGAGTGGACCTGGCTGTTCGAGCAGGCCGGCATCCCCACCACCGGCTCGGTGCCCGCCATCGGCAACCCGGCGGCGCTGCCCATCCTGCTGTTCGGGGTGCAGGCCGGCTTCGCGGTCACCGGGCTCGTGTCGGGCTGGGTGTCGCGGGCCTTCGAGCGCCAAGCCGACCTCGAGGCCCTCGAGCTGCTCCAGCAGCCGCAGACGATGCTCGACATGCAGCGCCGCCTGCACGTGAAGAACCTCGCCGACCTCGACCCGAACCTGCTCCGCCGCCTCCAGGCCACCCACCCGCCGGCGGCGGAGCGCATGGCCTTCACCAAGGCCTGGGCCGAGGCCAACCACCTCGCGGTGGTGGCCCCGACCGAGCCCGAGGCGCCGGCCGCCGACGAGGTCACGGCCGGAGCCGGCGCCGGCAGCTGACCGGCACGCCGCCCGTCACGTGATGGTGACGGGGGTGCCGAGGGGGAGGAGCTCGGCGAGGCGGAGCACCACGTCGTTGGGGACGCGGATGCAGCCGTGGGAGACGTCCCGGCCGATGCTGGTGGGGTCGTCCGTGCCGTGGATGGCGATCTGGCCGTTGCCGCCGCCGAACTCGGACAGCGTCTCGGAGAAGCCGCTGAGGCCGAGGGCGAAGGGGCCGTAGGCGCCGGCCGGGTTCGGGGTCTCGAGCCGGTCGACCACGGAGAACGTCCCGGTGGGGGTGGGGGCGTCGGGGGCGCCGATGGCCACCGCGGTCTCGAGCACGACCGCGTCGGAGGCGACCTCGGTCACGGTCAGGGACCGTGCGGCGCGGTCGACGGCGACGGTGTACGAGCCGGCCACGAGGTCGACCCGGTCGGACTCGACCCAGCCGGTACCGCCGTTCGGTCGCTGTGGCACCTGCACCTCGACCCACCCGTCGGCGTCGTCGACGACGAGCAGGGTGCGCGGGGAGCCGAACACCGTGGTGGCGGGCAGGGAGGTGACGAGGGCGGCGTTCTCGTCCGGCGCAGCCCGCACGACGAGGGCCTCGTCGGTCCGGGCGATGCGCACCGCCGGTGCCTCGGCGGCGACGGTCGTGGAGGGCGACGGGGCGGGGGCCGAGGTCGTCGGCGCGGCCGCCGTGGTGGGGGTGGCATCGGGAGCGGCGCGCTCGGCGGGGGCCGAGCCGCAGCCGGCCAGCAGCAGGAGGCTCAGGCCCGCGCTCGCGGCGAGGGCGCCGGCGCCGGCGCGAGCCCGGGGCCGGCGGCGCCCGGCGTCGAGCCGTCGGGCGCGCCCGTCCAAGG